>JASHWO010000158.1 GCA_030044045.1 Acidimicrobiales bacterium | reverse complement strand
CGGGCGGGCTGAGCAACACAGCCGGCGTGGGGCAGGGGCCCCACGCACCGGAGGAGCCCGGGGTCGGGGCCCCGGGCGGGCTGAGCAACACAGCCGGCGTGGGGCAGGGGCCCCACGCACCGGAGGAGCCCGGGGTCGGGGCCCCGGGCGGGCTGAGCAACACAGCCGGCGTGGGGCAGGGGCCCCACGCACCGGAGGAGCCCGGGGTCGGGGCCCCGGGCGGGCTGAGCAACACAGCCGCGCTGCGCTGGACGCTGGAGGCGGCGTGGACCGGGCTGGCGGCGCTGGCCGTGGGGGTGTGCGAGTCGGCGCTGCAGCAGGCCGCCGCCTACCTGAACCAGCGGGAGCAGTTCGGCCGGCCCCTCAGCGCGTTCCAGGGGACCATGTTGCGGGCGGCCGACGCCGCCATCGACATCGAGGCCATGCGGGTCACCCTGTGGCAGGCCGCCTGGCGCATCGACACCGGCCGCCCGTCGGCCGAGGCGGTGGCCGTGGCCAAGTGGCAGGCGGCCGAGCGGGGGCAGCGGGTGGTCCACGCCACCCAGCACCTGCACGGTGGGACGGGGGCGGACGTGACGTACCCGATCCACCGGTACTTCCTCTGGGGCAAGCAGATCGAGCTGCTGCTGGGCGGCCCCAGCCGCCAGCTCGCCCGGCTCGGCGACCTGCTGGCCGAGCGCTACGCCGTGTCGCCCGCCCCGCCCGGGGCGGCGGCGGGGGGCCGGCCGTGAGCGCCGCCCCGTCCCGTCGCTACGAGGAGGTGGTCGAGGGCGACGAGCTGCCCGAGCTGTCGCTGCCCGTCACCCGCACCCTGGTGGTGGCCGCGGCCATCGCCAGCCGCGACTACCAGGACGTGCACCACGACCACGAGCTGGCCGCCGACCGGGGCTCGCCCGACATCTTCATGAACATCCTCACCACGAACGGCCTGGTCGGCCGCTTCGTCACCGACTGGTCCGGCCCGGCCGGGCTGCTGCGGGACGTGGCCATCCGACTGGGCGCCCCGAACTACCCGGGCGACACTATGGTGCTCACCGGGTCGGTCACCGCCCTGCTCGGCCCGGAGCCCGGCGGCGACCGGGGGCTGGTGGAGGTGGCGGTGCGGGGGGCCAACCGGCTCGGCGACCACGTCACCGGCACCGTCAAGGTCTCCCTCCCCCTCGATGTCTCCCGGGGCGCCCGGTGAGGGGCGGACGGCCGGCGTGGGGCAGGGGCCCCACGCATCGGAGGAGCCCGGGGTCGGGGCCCCGGGCGGGTCCAGCGACACGGCCGGCGTGGGGCAGGGGCCCCACGCATCGGAGGAGCCCGGGGTCGGGGCCCCGGGCGGGCCACGTGCCAGCACGGCCGGCGTGGGGCAGGGGCCCCACGCATCGGAGGAGCCCGGGTTGGGGTGCCCGGGCGGGGAGGCAGCCATGACCGCGCATGCGTTCGCCGGCCAGGTGGCCGTGGCCGGGATCGGGGCTACCGAGTTCTCCAAGGACTCGGGCCGCTCGGAGCTGCGCCTGGCCGTCGAGGCGGTGGATGCCGCCCTGCGGGACGCCGGCATCGAGCCGGCCGAAGTGCAGGGCATGGTGACCTTCAGCACCGACACGAACCCGGACATCGACATCGCCCGGGCCCTGGGCATGGGCGAGCTGCGCTTCTTCAGCCGCATCCACTACGGCGGCGGCGCGGCCTGCGCCACCGTCCAGCAGGCGGCCCTGGCCGTGGCCTCCGGCGTGGCCGACGTGGTGGTCTGCTACCGGGCCTTCAACGAGCGGTCGGGCGCCCGCTTCGGCGCCGGGATCCAGAGCCGGCCGCCGGTGCCGAACGGGGAGAACGCCCAGTTCGCCTTCTACGCCCCGGCGGGCCTGCTCACCCCGGCCCAGTGGGTGGCCATGGCCGCCTGCCGCTACATGCACGCCACCGGGGCCACCAGCGAGGACTTCGGCCGGGTGGCGGTGGCCGACCGCCGGCACGCCGCCACCAACCCCGCCGCCTGGTTCTACGGCAAGCCGATCACCCTGGAGGACCACCAGGCCAGCCGCTGGATCGTGGAGCCGTTGCGGCTGCTCGACTGCTGCCAGGAGACCGACGGCGGGCAGGCGCTGGTGGTGACCTCCGTCGAGCGGGCCCGGGACCTGCCCCAGCCGCCGGCAGTGGTGCGGGCGGCGGCCCAGGGCTCGGGCGCCGGCCAGCACATGATGACCTCCTACTACGAGGGCGACCTGACCGGCCTGCCCGAGATGGGGGTGGTGGCCCGCCAGCTCTGGGCCACCTCGGGGCTCGACCCGGACGACGTGCAGGCGGCCATCCTCTACGACCACTTCACGCCTTACGTGCTCTACCAGCTGGAGGAGATGGGCTTCTGCGGCCGGGGGGAGGCCAAGGACTTCCTGCGCGACGGCCACGTCGAGCTGGGCGGCCGGCTGCCGGTCAACACCCATGGCGGCCAGCTCGGCGAGGCGTACCTGCACGGGATGAACGGCATCGCCGAGGGCGTCCGCCTGGTGCGGGGCACCTCGGTGAACCAGGTGCCCGGCGTGGAGCACGTGGTGGTCACCGCCGGCACCGGGGTCCCCACCAGCGGCCTCATCCTCGGCGCCGACCGCTGACCGCCGACCGCCGCTGGCGGCGCGGCGCCAGCCAGCCGGCCGTGGACCGCCGACCGCTGCATACAGACCGCTGAACGTCGAGATCGCGTCGCCGGCGGCAGCCCTCCCGTCGGACCTTGACGCTCGCGCCGCGCCGAAGC
>JASHWO010000157.1 GCA_030044045.1 Acidimicrobiales bacterium | reverse complement strand
CGGCGCGCTGGTCGCCGGTGCCCGGACCCGGACCGGGACCGGCGGAGCCGGCCACGACCCCCGACCGACCCAGCAGGCAGAGGAGACGACCATGGGCGAGCCGACCACCGCCAGCCAGCCGACCGACGGCGCGCTCGACGAGCGGCTGCGCTCGCTCACCACGCTCACCACGGCAGCCATCGGCGGGATGCAGCAGGCCCTGTCCGAGGTGTTGCAGGCCGTGGCCACGCTGGAACGGCGGGTCGAGCTGCTGGCCACCGAGACGTCGACCTGCCCCGGCGGGAACCTGGCCATCCCGACCAAGCTGGTCGTCCCCGGCGCGGACGGCCGGCCGGTGCTCGGCTTCCGCGGGGCGGGCGGCGACGGCGACGGCTACCGGGCGTTCGAGGACGTCTTCCGGGGCGGCGAGGAGGCGATCCGGGCGCGCCAACGCTTCTACCTTCCCCACCTCCTCGAGCGCGGTCCCGTGCTGGACGTGGGGTGCGGTCGGGGTGAGCTGCTCGAGCTCCTCCGCGACGCCGGAGTGCCCGGGCAGGGCGTGGACCTCGACGCCTCGATGGTCCGGAGAGCCCGGGAGAAAGGCCTCGACGTGACCGAAGGGAGCGCGCTGACCCTCCTGCGCGAGCTCCCGGACAGGTCCCTGGGAGCGGTCTTCAGCGCCCAGGTGGTCGAGCACCTGGCGTCGGAGGAGCTGACGGCCTTCCTGCAGGAAGCGTGCCGGGTCGTCCGGCCCGGCGGCGCCCTGATCGCCGAGGCAGTGAACCCCCACTGCGCGCTGGCGCGGAAGAACTTCTGGCTCGACATCACCCACCAGCACCCGGTCTTCCCGGAGGTGGCGGTGGTCCTGTGCCGGGCCTCGGGCTTCTCGGAGGCGACCGTCGTCTTCCCCACCGGCGCCGGGGTCGATGCCGGGGACGGCGACCTGGCCCGGAGCCTCCTGACCGCGCCCGACTACGCGGTCATCGCCGTCCGCTGAGCGGCGGGGGACGCCCCCCGGCCGGCGGCGGGCTCAGCCGCGGCGGGCCGGGGCAGCACCGGCTCCTGCCGGGGGATCGCTCTCCCGGCCACCAGTGCCGAGAGGTCGTCACCCTCGCCGCCGGCCGCCGCCCGGTTCGCCGCCACCATGTCGTCCCACAGCTCCTTGCGGTAGACGCGGCGCTCGGCCGGCGCGTCGATGCCCACCCGGACGTAGCTGCCCACGGCGCGCAACACGGTGACGTCGAGCGGGAACCCGATGCTGGGCCCGGTCAGCCGGAGGCAGGGGTTCCCCTTGGCCACCGAGGCCACGGTGATCCGGAGCCGTTCCCCGGCCGCCGCCCCGTCGCCAGTCGCCACCTCCCCGGCCGGTGGCACCCCGGCCGGCGCACCCGCCGCGTCCACGTCCTCCACGACCGCCACCGAGGTCCCCACCTGGCGCAGGAGGGAGAGCGTGGCCTCGGCCGGCCGGTCGCCCCGCGTACCGGGCGACAGCTCGAGGCAGACCCCGCCGTCACCGATGCGGGCCGCCGAGGGGGCGCCCACCTCCAGGCGCACCTCGTGCTCGGAGAGCACCGCGGCCGACAGGTGCACCGGTCCCCGGAGGCCGGGAGCCTCCAGCACCAGCCATACCTTGTGGTCGGCCACCGACAGGACGGTGAGGCGGATGCCGTGCTCCACCACGATGGACTCGCCCGGCCGCCGATTCAACACCAGCATGCGTGCTTCTCCACCGCCGCCCGGCCTCCACCCTTCGTGAACGAAAAATCAAATTACAGCGAGAGTGTATCCCTTCAGCGGTCGGACGGTCGGCGGCCCGGGGCCGGCGGTGGGGCCGGAACGCCTGGCCACGGGTCGATCCCCGCCGCCTGGGCCCGCCCCCGCGCCTCCTCGATCATGCGCAGGGTCTCGGCCTGGCGCACCTGGCGCGAGTAGGCGTCGAGCACCCGCTCGATGAGGGCGCCGGCCCCCCACGACAGGGCCAGGGCCAGGGCGAAACGCACGGCGATGGCGACCGGGCTGAGGCCGCCGTCGACCAGGCCGGGCAGCGACGGCAGGCACAGCACGATGGCCGCGGCGACCACCAGCTCCGGTCGGCGTACCCCCACGGCGACCGCGCCCGCCTAACGCCGCCGGCCGGACGGGCCAGCCGGTGCCGGCACGGTCACGGGCAGCGTCACGGCCCGGGTCGCCGGCCCGAGCCGAGTCACAACCGGACCACCAGGTCGGCCACGATGGCCGCCCAGCGCTGCGGGGTGGCTGGCTCGCCGTCGAGCCGGGCCACCGGGATCCCGGTGGACAGCACCGAGGCCGGGGTGGTGGTGCGCTGCACGTCACCAACCACCAGGGCGTCCACCCCACCGATCTTGTTCACCCAGTCCTTCACGTCCTCGGGCTTGGTGGTGGCCTGGACCGGCCCCCACACGCACGAGGGACGCACGGCCCCGATCATCGAACGGGTCCAGCGCTGGTCGGCCCCGAGGGGCGGCGAGTACACGCACACCACGCCCACCCGGTCGCGCCGCCACCCCGCCGCCTGGGCCGCCGCCTCCTCCGGGGTGCGCACTCGCATCCCCGGACGCTCGGCGGCGGTGAAGCCGCTGGTGGAGGCCACGGCCACGTCGTCGGAGGGGATCCCCAGCTCGTTGGCGACCGCCCGGGCCACCGGCCGGGACAGCCGGGACTCCCCCACCACGGCCACCAGCCCCCCGGCGGTGCGCGGCAGGGGCGCGGCCGGTGGGAGCAGGGCGAACACCTGCTCCAGGGCAGAGCCGGTGAGCTCCAGCGAGGCCAGGTCCGGCAGGAGCCACTCGGGGAAGCCGGCGCAACGGAGCAGCTCGGCCAGGGTCACCGCCCGGGCGCCGGGCGAGGCCAGCTGGGCCGCCGGGGCGCTCAGCGGTCCCGGCGGGACGGACGGGGCCAGGGGAAGCACCGGCGCCGGGACCTCCACCACCGGCGCCTCGGCCGCCGCCTGGAGCGCCTCCTCCCCAGGCAGCGGCAGCGTGAGCTGGAGGGTACCGTTGCGCCCGACGCCGACGCCGACGCCGACGCCGACGCCAGCACCGGCGGCCGGCGGGCGGTAGGTGCCCGGCTCCTCCCCGAGCGAACTGGCCACCTCGGTCAGCACCTGGCCGAAGGGCTTCGGCGGCACCTCGAGCCCGGCCACAGCGGCCGCGGCGTCGGGCGGGAGCAGGGATGGCGATGGGAAGCCGGGCGGGCCGGCTGTCCCGGCGGGCCCGCCCGGGACGGCGGCGGGTGGCGGCGGCTCCATGGCGGCGGGCATGCCGGCGGCCGTCAGCTCCAACTCGTCCTCGGTGGCCTCCAGCAGCGCGGCAAAGCCCCCGTGCCCCGACCCGTCCGGTACCGACCCGTCGTGCACCGGCTCCCCGTACCCGGCGGCCGCCGGGGCGGCCGGTGCCGGCACGTCCGGCTCCACCTCGACCACGTACACCTCGCGGGCGAAGAAGCCGAGGAAGCCGCCCTTGCGCCGGCGCTCCAGCGGCCGGAGCCGCACCGGCCCGTGCTCCTCCATGATCTGCTCGAGGAGCGCTTCCAGGTCGGGCCCTTCATACACCAGCCGTTGCGTTGACACCGCTCACCACTCCAATCCGCTCGAGCTGTACGTGGGAACCGATCTCGTTGACCGCCATCACGGCCAGGCGGGGGACGGCCGGGGCCAGCAGCCGCTGGAGTGCCGGCCGCAACACCGACGCCACGGCCAGCACCGGCTCGGTACCAGTCTGGCCGGCGGCGGTGAAGAGTTGGCGCACCTGGGCCACCAGGTGCGCCGCCACCGCCGGGTCGGCGGACAGCACGGTGCCGTCGTCGGTGGTGCGCACCGAGTTGACCAGCGACTGCTCGAAGGCGGTGTCCAGAGTGATCACGCCGAGCCGCCGGTCCCGGGCGTGCAGGGCGGTGATGGCCGGACCCAGGGCCACCCGGGCCGCCTCGGTCATGGCCTCGATGCTCTTGGACTGGCGGCCCCGCTCGGTCACCGCCTCCACGATGCGCACTAGGTCCAGGATGGGCACGCCCTGGTCGAGCAGGGCCACCAGCACCCGGTGCAGGTCGGTGACGGTGATCTGGGCGGCGGTCATCTCCTCCAGTGCCACCGGGTCGGTGCCCTTGTAGGCGTCGAGGAGGGTCCGCACCTGCTGCACCGAGAGCAGCTCGCCGGCGTGGGCCGAGGCCACCTCACCCAGGTGGGTGATGATGGCCGAGGAGCGGTCGATGGCCGTGATGCCGGCGGCGGCCAGCGCCGACTCGCGGGCCTCGGCCGGAATCCACTTGGCCGGGAGCCCGAAGACCGGCTCCACGGTGGCCTCTCCCGGCAGGAGCTCCAACCCCGGCCCGATGGCCAGCATCCGGCCCGGCGGCGCCTGGCCCCGGGCCACCTCCACCCCGTGGACCCGGATGGCGTAGGTGCTCGGCGGGAGGTCGATGTTGTCCCGGGTGTGGACCTTGGGGATGAGCACCCCCTTGTCGTACGCCAATTTCCGCCGCAAGCCGCGGATACGGTCGAGCAGGTCCCCGCCGTGGGCCCGGTCGGCCAGGGGCGCCAGGTTCGGCGCGATCTCGAGCTGGAGGGGTTCCACCCGGATCTCGTGGGCCAGGGCCTGCGGCGAGTCGGCGATGGCCGGGGTGCGGGCCGACTCCTCGGCCGTGGCCTTGTCCTTCTCCTCGGCGATCGACCGGCGGAGGCGCGCCGAGAGCAGGAGGAGCGCCACCCCCACGATGAAGAAGGGGATGTGCGGGAGGCCTGGCACCAGCGCCAGCACCACCATCGCCACCCCGGCCACCTGGATGGCCCGGGGCTGGTTCCCGAACTGGGCGGTGAGGTCGGAGCCGAAGTCGGCCTCCTCGGTGGCGCCGCGGGTCACGATGAGGCCGGTCGAGATGGACAGCAGCAGCGCCGGGATCTGGGAGACCAGCCCGTCGCCGATGGACAGGATGCTGTAGGTGTGGATGGCGTCGGTCAGGGACAGGTGCTGCTGCAGCACGCCGATGGCGAACCCCCCGAGGAGGTTGATGAAGGTGATCACCAGGGCGGCGATGGCGTCGCCGCGGACGAACTTGCTGGCGCCGTCCATGTTCCCGTAGAACTCGGACGTCTCGTCGATCTCCTTGCGGCGGCGGCGCGCCTCCGTCTCGTCGATGAGGCCGCTGTTCAGCTCCCCGTCGATGGCCACCAGCTTCGGGGCCATGGCGTCGAGGGAGAAGCGGGCCGCTACCTCCGACACCCGCCCGGCGCCGCTGGTCACCACCACGAACTGGATCACGATCAGGATGAGGAAGATCACGATCCCGACCACGATCGACCCGCCCACCACGAACGAGCCGAAGCTCTGCACCACGGCGCCGGCGTAGCCGTGGAGGAGCACCAGCCGGGTCACGCTCACGTTCAGCGCCAGCCGGAACATGGTGGCCACCAGCAGCAGCGAGGGGAAGGCCGAGAAGTCGCGGGCCCGGCGGACGTGCATGGTGGTGAGCAGGACCACCAGCGCCGCCGACATGTTCAGCGTGATGAGGATGTCGAGCAGGAAGGTCGGCATGGGGATGACGAGCATCACGACGATGGCGATGACCATCGCCGGGACCCCGAACAGCCCCATCCTCTGCTTCATGTTCATGCGCTGCCCCTCGACCTCGACCTCGCCGGGGCCGGATCCGTCCGCTCCCTGGCCGGTACTGGTGGGCCGCCGTCATGGCGCGCGCGCTCTGTATCGGCTGGGTCGGTCCGGAGCTTGAGCGCCCGGGACCGGAGGACCCGGACTGTGGGCGCCCGGGATGGGGGCAACAGTCGGGCGGTCAGGGGCGGGCGGTCCCGGCGTCGATCGGCACCGCCGCGCCGTAGCCGGCGCCGTCCAGGATCACCTGGGCGGCGCGGGCGGTACCCCGGTGGACCACGATCGGCCCCATCAGGTTCACCACCGGCACGGGCACGCCCTGACGCCGGACGATCACCAGCACCAGGGCGTCTCGGCTGCTCCCCAGGTCGAGCAGCGCCCGGTCGGCGTCGGGGATCTCGATCACGTAGTCGTCGAAGAGGGCCCCCGGAGGCACCACCACGAACTGCAGCCCCGGCTGGTCCAGCGAGACCAGGGCCACGTAGGGGCGGTACTGCTCCCCCAAGCTGCGCAGCGCATAGCGGGTCGACTCCTCCCAGCCGATGACGGGCCGGACGAACTCGAGCAGCCGGTCGCCCGGAGCGGGTGGCGGGGCGGGCGTGCCGCCGGACGTCTCGCCAGTCGCGTCCACGCCAGTCGCGTCCACGCCAGTCACCAGGGCCATCGCTCCCACCTCCAGGTCGTGCTGGGCAACGGTCGAGGTCCCGCTCACAGGTACTGCACCAGGGAGTCGGCATGGAGCTGGGACGTGGCGTACAGGGCCGCCTGGTACGACGTCTGCTGGAGCTGGAGGTTGGTGATGGCCTGGGCCAGGTTGACGTCCTGGGCGGCCCCCAGCTCCTGCTCCAGCGCGGTCACGGTGGACGTGGCCTGGGTGGAGAACGACTGCATGGCCTGCTGGCTGGCTCCCAAGCTGCTGGCCGCCGCCTCCACCGTCTGGATGGCCGCCTGCAGCGAGGCCAGCCCTGTGGTGGTGGCCGCCTGCAGCGATGTGGCTGTGCCCGCCTGCAGCTCCTGGACGATCTTCTCCAGGACCCCCGGCGTGGCGGGTGTGGTGGAGAGCAGCCCGCTGGTGCCGGACCCGAAGACGTCGGGTCCGGTCACCGACACCGCCACCTGGGTGCCCGGCGCCACCGTGCGGGTGGGCGCGGTGCCGGCGCCCAGGTAGGCCCCTGTGCTGCTGTAGGCCTGGGTGACGTTGCCCGTCCCGGCGAAGAGGGCCTGGCCGGCGTACTGGGTGTTGGCCAGGTCGAGGAGCTGCTGGAGGGCCTCGCCCACCGAGGTGGCGAGGCCGCTGACGCTGGCGGAGGTGCCCGACAGACTGACGCCGCTGATGCTCTCCACTGTGCTCTGCACCTCCTGGAGCACCGAGAGGACCGAGGCCACGGTGGAGTTGGCCAGGCTCAGCCAGCCCACGCCGTCCTGGGCGTTGGCCGCGTACTGGTTGGCCCGGGTCACGCCCGACTGGAGCTGGAGGATGTTGGCCACCTGGGCCGGGTTGTCCGAGGGCGAGGTGACGGCGTAGCCCGTCGAGATCTCGTTCTCCAGCGTGGCCTGGCTGGCCTGGTCGGTGGTGAGGTCCTGCACCAGCGTTGTGGCCAGCACCGTGGGGGTGACCACGACCGGTCCGGTGGCGCCGACACTGCTCATCGCCCGACGCCCCTCACACCGCTGTCAAGAGGGACTGGATGGTGGTGTCGACCACCGTGAGGAGCTTGGCCGAAGCCTCGTAGTTCTGCTGGAAGGCCATCAGGTCGGTGAGCTGCTGTGTGACGTCCACCCCGGACACCGCCGCCTGGGCCTGCTGCGCCTGCTCGGCCACCGACGTCTGGGCCTGGAGCTGGTCGTTGACGCTCTGGGTGTCGGCGCCGATGCCCTGGACCAGGCTCTGGTAGGCGGCGTCGGGGCCGGTGGCCACTGTGCCGAGGTCGGCCATGGCCTGGGCGTTGCTGCCGTTGTTCGTGGCGGCGGCGCCGGTGGTGCCCGAGGCGGCCAGCAGGAGGGGGTTGGTCACCACGGTCGGATTGACCGAGAGGCCCGAGGCCCCGGACCCCACGAAGAGCGGGGCTGTGGCCCCCGAGGCCCCTGTGGCCGTGTAGCCGGTGGCCAGCTGGGCGTTGACCGTCGACGCCAGGTCGTCGGCCACGGCGTCGAGCTGCTGGCGGTACCCGGGGAGGTACTGGTTCAGCGCCGAGAGCAACCCGGCCATCGACCCGCTGGACACGGGCACGGTCACCCCACCCGGTGTGGCCACCACGGTGGTGACCCCGCCGGTGGTGGCGAGCGACAGGGTGTTGGCGTTCGATCCCTGGACCACCGTCACCCCGCCGACGGAGACGGTGGCCGTGCCGTCGGCCTGCATGCGGACGCTCACCCCGGCCAGTTCCGACAGTGTCCCGATGGTGGCGTCGAGCTGGTCCACGAGCTGGTTGGCGCTGGACCCGGCGCCCTCGGTGGTGACGATGGACTGGTTCAGCTCGGCCACCTGCCCCAGTAGGGAGCTCGCCTCCGACACCTGGTCGCCGAGCTGCTGGACCGAGTTCTGCTGGATCTGTGTGAGCTGGGTGGCCGCCTCCTGGAGGCTGGTGACCAGGCCCTGGGCCATGTCCACGATCTCCGTCCGGGGCGCCAGTGTCGACGGGGACTGGGCGATGGCGTCCCACGCCGACCAGAAGCTGGCCAGCTGGCCCGAGATGCTGGTGTTCGTTGTGGTGCTCGACCCCGTGGTGGCCGACTGGGTGCCGATGGGGAAGACGTCCTCCATGGCGGTCAGCGCCTGCTGGAGCGACCCGAGGTTGGACAGGGCCCCCTGAGCCTGCCAGTTGTTGGTGGCCAGCAGGGCGTTGGTGGCCTGGCCGATGCTCGTGGTGACCACCCCGTCGCCGATGCCCAGCGTGCCGGCGCCGGGCAGGGCGCTGATCTCCGCCGTCTCGTCGACGTAGCCGGGCGTCCCGGCGTTGGCCACGTTCTCGGACGCCGTGGTGATGGCGTTCAGCTCGGCGTCGAGGCTCGACGCGGCGATGCTCATGGCCTGGTCCATCGGCTAGTGCTCCGTCCGGGAACGTTCGCTTCGTCCATGGCGAGCCAGGGGCATCGCTGGCCAGGCCGCAGGACGAAGGCGCAGCCGACGCTGCGTCGAGGACGAGAACGCAGCCAGCGGCGTCATCTGGCCGGCGTGGCGAGGCGCAGACGTTCCTGGACGGAGCACTAGGCCCTCGCGTCGAGCAGGCCCACGCTCCCGCCGGCCGGGGCGATGGTCCCGCTGGCGGTGTAGGCGGTGGTGGTCTCCACCCCCAGGAAGGAGAGGGCGGCCACGGTGGCCGCCAGCCCGCGGGCCAGCAGGGTGCGGTTGGCCCGGCTGAGGGTGGCGACCCGGTCCACCGACAGGCGCAGCTCGGTGCGGTGCTGGTCGAAGATGTAGCCCCACGGCTCGGGCGCCGCCACCGCCACCTCCCGCACGGTGGACTCGGGCGAGAGGCCCAGGGACAGGGCACCGGCCCGCAACGTCTCCCGGAGCAGGCCGTCGGTTCGCTGGACGCGGGCGACAGCAGCCGACAGCTCGGCCGTGGTCTCGTTCAACCACTGCTGGCGACCGCCGGCCAGGACGATCTCTTGGACCTCGAACTTGAACGACAGGTGGCGGAGGGCGGCGATCTGCTCCTCCAGGCACCGGGCCAGGCGCTCCAGCGCCGCGCGCGTCGGGGGTTCCACGGCACTGGTGATCGGCAGATCCGGTGTTCCGGTAAAGGGGTTTCTCGCTGTGCCGGCGCCTGTCGACCCGGTCATTGCTGCAGCACGAAGCTGGTGAAGTACACGGCGCTCACCTGCTGGGCCCCGTCCGAGGTGCCGAGGATCTTCTGGAACGAGGCGAGGAGCTGCTGCTGGACCGCCTCGCGCCCGCTCAGGGTGAGCAACGCTGTGTAGGTCTGCGAGCCCAGGTCGAGGATGGCGGCGTTCGTAAGGGCGGCCGAGTCCGACGCCTCCTCCTTCGTGTTGGCCGGCTTGGTCATCTGCAGGTCGAGGCCCGCCTGGACCAGGTCGCCGTCGGCCAGAGCCACGGTGACGCTGCCCAGCGACACCACCTGCCCCGCCGGCACCGGCTGGCCCGGCCTGTACACGGTCTTGGTCAGCTTGCCCCTCACCACCAGGCCGGCCAGCGCCAGCACCACTACGGCCGCCACCACCAGCACGAGCTTCTTCTTGCTCTTCTTCTCCGGTGGGGCGGCGACCGCCGGGTCGGCGCCGTCGGTCCGCCGACGGTTCGTGTCCGGACGGGTGGTGGCCGTCTGGGATGCCGCCTGGGCCGGTGGCCGGACAGGCGGGCGGGCCTCGTCCCGCTCCCCGGCGAAGGCCACCTTCGACCCCGGCTCGGGGGGAGCGCTCACCGGGCCCCCGTCCCCGACGCCTGCACGGTGCCCGCCGGCGAGGCGGTGGTCGGGGTGGTGGTCGGCAACGAGCCAGTCGGCAACGAGCCAGTCGGCGACAAGCCAGTGGAGGCCGGCCCGGCGGCCCCAGCCCCGGTGCCGGTACTACCGCCGGCGGCCGCACCTGTCGCCTGGGTGCCTGTGGCGCCGGCGGCGGTGGCGCCGGCGGCCAGGATGACCATGTCCACCCGCCGGTTCTGGGCCCGACCGGCGGGTGTGGCGTTCGACGCCACCGGGTGCGTGTCCCCGTAGCCGGCGGCCGACAGCCGTGTGGCCGGGATGCCGTCGCTTGTCGCCAGCCGCTGGACCACGTTGGCGGCCCGGGCGGCGGACAGCTCCCAGTTCGAGTCGTACTGGCCCCCGGTCACCGGCACGTCGTCGGTGAAGCCCTGCACCTCGACGTGGTTCGGGTAGCTACGGATCACCCCAGCCACCGTGTCGACCACCCGGTCGCCCACTGTGCCCAGTGTGGCCGAGTCGTTGGCGAAGTAAGCCTTGTCCGCCAGCACCTGCACCACGACGCTGTGTGTGACGACCGAGGCCGAGGCGGCTTGGGAGAGACCCTGGGCCTGCAGCGCCTGGTTGACCTGGGCCAGGATCTGGTCGAGGGTGGCCATGGCCTGCTGGTTGGTCGTGGTGATCTTCTCTGTCGGCTGCGCCTTCTGCACCCCGATCCGTGACACCAGGCTTGTGTGGTCCAACAGCCCGCTGCCGTTGTTGGACGACTGGTTCTGCGCCGGGGAACTGGAGAAGGTCTGGGTGAGGCCGAGGTCGAAGGCGATGAACTTCTTGACGTTCAGCGAGCTCAGGGCGAAGAGCACCACGAACAAGGCGAGCAACAGCGTGATCATGTCGGCGTAGGTCAGGAGCCAGCGCTCCATGCCGCCCTCCTCCTCATGCTCCCCGCCGTGCGGCCGGCGGCGGGCGCTCATCGCCCGTCCGGGGCCCCAACCCCGTCCTCCTCCGGGGCGTGGGCTTCGGACGCCCGGTGGGCGTCCGAAGTGACAGGAGCGCCGGCCGTGGCGCTCACGCCGCGTCCACCCGCCGGTCGGGCAAGCCGACGTTGCGCCGTCCCGCCGGGAGGAAGGTCTCCATCCGGGTGCGGACGATACGGCTGGAGCCGCCGGACTGGATGGCCAGCAGCCCCTCCACCTGCATCCGGTTGACCTGGATCTCGGCCGCGCTGACCCGCTTCAGCTTGTTGGCGATGGGCAGCCAGAAGAGGTTGGCCGACAGCACCCCCCACAGGGTGGCGGTGAAGGCCGACCCGATGGCCGGCCCCAGCGAGCCGGGGCTGTTCAGGTGGCTCAGCACGTGCACCAAGCCCATGACCGTGCCGAGGATGCCGAGGGTGGGGGCGAACCCGCCCATGTCGGAGAAGAACTTGGCGCCCATGCGGTGGCGCTCGCTGCGGGCCTCGATCTCGTTCTCCAGGATCTCCCGGATCTCCTCCGAGCTCCCCCCGTCGATGACCAGCTGCACCCCCAGCTCCAGGAAAGGATCGTCGATCCCCCGGACCTCGTTCTCCAGCGAGAGCACGGAGCTGCTCTTGGCCACCCGGGCCAGCTCCACGATGACGTCCATGGCCGCGTCGGGATCCGGCATGGGCGCGCCGAGCGCCTGCTTGAAGATGTCCCGGATGCCCTTGGTGTCGGACTTCATGACCCCGGCCAGGGCCACGGCGAAGGTGCCGCCGAAGACCAGCACCAGCGGCGCCGGCTTGATCAGCACCGTCGGGCTGCCCCCGTCCAGCAGCATGGCCAGCACCACGCAGGCCAGCGCGCCGCCGATGGCCAGGGGGGTCAGGCGGTCCTTCACCGGCGCTCCCGGTCGGGCTCCTCGGCCTCCGGATCCCCGAGGAGGCGCAGCGACGTGCCCTCGCCGGGCTGCGCCCCGGCGCCGTCGATCAGGCGCTGGGCCATGGCCAGCACCTCGGCCCGGCTCTGGCGCGAGCGGCGGACGACCTCCTCCAGCGGCTCCGCCACGATGTAGGAGGCGCCGCTGGTGAGCGTCACGTAGGTCTCGTTGTCGCCCTCGACCCGCTCGATCAGGTCGTCGTTGATGACGATCGGCTCGCCCTTGAGGTTGGTGACGATGATCATTCCCGGCCTTCTCCGAGCGCGACCGTACGGACCCGCGCTCGGAGAGCACATCGGCATGCCCGCGACACACCTTGAACCGGGCCGGCTGCCGCCCGGCGTGGCCCGGCGTGGCCCGGCCACTTCCTATGGGGGTTGCGGCACGGTACGCTACCCAGGGTTGGCCGGCACGGACCAGGCGCTGGACGAGGTGCTCCGGGCGGCCCATCGCTACGTCGAGCACCTCGGCACGACCCCCTGCCTGCTGGTCCTGCTGGCCGGGGATCAGTGCCGCGCGAGCCTGGAGCTACTCTGGCGGGACGACCTTGAGCGGTCCGTCCTCATGACCGCGGTGGCCACGCTGGCCCTCGACCTGGGAGCCACCGCCGCCGTGGGCGCTTTCGCCGGGACGGTGGCCGGCGCGG
>JASHWO010000156.1 GCA_030044045.1 Acidimicrobiales bacterium | reverse complement strand
CGGTCGGCGATCACGTACGGCTGGGGAGCTGGACCAACCCGAGCTGGGACGACGCCCTGGCCCGGCAGCGCATCGCGCAGCTCGGGTTGGACATGGCCCAGAAGGCGGGCACCCTCTCGGGCGGGCAGCGGGCACAGCTGGCCCTCACCCTGGCCATCGGCAAGCGGCCGGAGCTCCTGGTCCTCGACGAGCCGGTGGCCAGCCTCGACCCCCTGGCCCGGCGCGAGTTCCTCCAGGCCCTCATGGCCATCGTGGTCGACCACGGCGTGAGCGTGGTGCTCTCCTCGCACCTGGTGGCCGACCTCGAGCGCGCCTGCGACTCCCTCGTGGTCCTGGTCGGCTCCCGCGTGCAGGTGGCCGGCGAGATCGACGGCCTGCTGGCCACCCACCACCGCCTGACCGGTCCCCGGCGTGACGGCCTGCGACCGCCGCCCGACTGGGAGGTGATCGAGGAGACCACCACCGACCGCCAGTGCACGCGCACCGTCCGGCACGAGACCCCGGTGCTCGACCCGGCGTGGGCCGTCGAGCCGCTGGACCTCGAGGACCTGGTCCTGGCCTACATGGGCCGGGCCGCGGCCGGCGGGCGCCAGCCACGGCCGCTCGTCGAGGTGCCGTCGTGACCCGTCTCGCCTGGCGCCAGTTCCGCTCCGAGGCGGTCGTCGCCCTGGGGGCCCTCGCCGTCGTGGCCATCGTGCTGGGCGTCACCGGCCCGCATCTCGTGCACGTTGACGACACCGAGCCCAGCCAGGTGACGAACACCTACCACACCCTGCAGGCCGCCGTGGCCGCGCTGCTGCTGGTCGTCCCGGCGCTCCTGGGGATCTTCTTCGGGGCCCCGCTCGTGGCCCGGGAGCTCGAGACGGGGACGTTCCGCCTGGCCTGGACCCAGAGCGTCAGCCGTTCACGGTGGCTCCTGGCCAAGTTCGCGCTCGTCGGCCTGGCGGCCAGCGTGATCGCCGGTGGCCTCAGCCTGATGGCCGCCTGGTGGGCCAACCCGGTCAACGTGGTGGAGCAGGACCGGTTCTCGCCGGCCAACTTCGGGATGTTCGGGATCGTCCCCTTCGGCTACGCCCTCTTCGCCTTCGCGCTGGGTGCCACGGCGGGCCTGCTCTTCCGCCGGACCATCCCGGCCATGGTCACCACGCTGGTCGGGTACGTGGCGGCGCGGTACGCGGCGACCTACTGGATCCGCCCACACTTCGCGGCGCCGCTCCACCGCTTCCTGCCGCTGACCCAGGTGACCGCCTACGGCTTCTCCCAGTCGCCGTCGGGCACACTCTCGATGATCGGCATCCCGCCGGACATGCCGAACGCCTGGCCGCTCTCGGCGTCGATCGTCGACCAGGCCGGCCACGCCCCGACGTCGCAGTATCTGGCCCGTACCTGCCCGACACTGGTCACAGGGCCCGGCCGCGCCGGCGGCGGCGGCGTGGAGGGCATCGGCAAGACCGTCGCCGGCGGCCGGCACGCCCGCCCGGCACCGGGCGGGGGCATCCAAGCCTGCGTGGACCGCCTGGCCACGCGGTTCCACGAGGTGGTGGCCTACCAGCCGGCCAGCCGCTACTGGCCCTTCCAGGTCGACGAGACGGCGGTGTTCGTAGCGGCTGCCCTGGCGCTCACCGGGGTGAGCGTGTGGTGGGTGCGGCGGCGCCTCGTCTGACCAGCCCCACCGCCTACCCTTCGCCCCACAGCTCCTCGGGCTCGTGACCCCGGGTCTCGGGCAGCAGGGCCAGCAAGGCGGCGAAGAGCACCATGGGGAGGAACACCACGGCGGCGGCGAACCCGGTGTGGTCCTCCACCCCGCCCACGTCGGCCACGGCCCCGAAAGCCACCAGGCCCACCACCGCCCCTACCACCCCGGCGGCGATGTACCAGCCGGCCACCGAACCCCGGATGGCCGTGGGGAACAGCTCGTTGGCCAGTGCCCCGGCGGCCGGGGCGAACACGGCACCGGCGGTCACCCCCAGCACGTAGCCCACCAGCAGCGCCGCCTCCGAGCCGGTGTAGGCGACCACCCCGCAGGCGGCCAACCCGGCCATCGAGGCGGCCACGGCGGGCCGGCGTCCCCAGTGGTCGGCCAGCCACCGGCCGGCCAGCAGCCCGCCCAGGCCGGCCACCCCGGCCGCCACCACCATGGCCGAAGTGACCACGCCCGAGACGTGCAGGACGTTCTGGGCGTAGACGAAGACCAGGCTGTTGGCCGGCCCGGTGATCACCGACACGGCGAAGGCCAGCAGCACCACCAGCAGCAGCCGGCGCCGGTACCGGGGGGCCACCGGGCCCAGCACCGGCTCGGCGTGCTCGGCCGCCGCGACCCGGGCGTACCGGCCGGGCTCCACCACCATCCGGGCCACCAGGGGCACGAAGGCCAGCGGCACCACGGCCAGGGCGAACACGCCGCGGAAGCCCAGTGCCCCGGCGGCCAGGCTGTGGATGATGGCGACGGCCCCGGCACCCACCGCGTAGCCGGCGGCCACCAGGGCCACAGCCTTGGCCCGCTGGGCGGCGCCAGTGAGCTCCACGGCCGCCACCTGGGTCACCCCCTGGGCGGCGCTCAGCAGCGGGCGGCCCAGGGCGAAGATGCCCACGAACCACCAGTAGGTGGGGGCCAGGGCGGCCACGATGGTGAGGAAGAGCCCCAGGGCGCACGTGGAGAGCAGCGTGGGGCGGCGGCCGAAGCGGTCGGCCATGGCGGCCAGCGGCAGGCCGGCCAGCGAGGCCAGGCGGGCCACGGCCAGGCCGGTGCCCAGCTCCGTGCCTGACAGGCCGGCCTCGTCGGCGAAGGTGGCCCCGTGGGCGAGGTGGCCGAAGGTCCGGGCCACGCTGCCCAGCGCCGCCACGGCGCCGAACTGGCCGAAACCGGCGGCCACCGCCAGCAGGGCGACGCCCACCACGGCCCGGTCGTGCCAGGCGAGGAGGCGGACGGGGGCCGGGCCGTCCTCGCCCGGTGCCCGCTGTTGCGACGACGTCACCGGGTCCCAGCCTGCCGCCCGTCAGGGCGCCGCGGGATGCGGCACCGGAGCCTGGGACAGCACGTCAGGGGAGGCTGCCCTCGCCGGGGCCGGCCACGGCACTACGACACGAACCGGGGGGCCCAGCGGAAGCGCCGGACGGCCACGAACGTCCCGGCCGCCCCCCAGGCGACCATCACCAGCAGGTCGGTCCAGGCCCAGGGCGACACCCCCCGCTGGACGTTGAAGGAGAAGAACACCGCCTCCATGAACCGGCGCAGCGGGAACCACGAGGAGAAGTGTGTCAGGCCCGACCCCGGGGTGAGCGGGAACCACAGGCCGGACAGGAAGAGGAGGACGAAGAACACCACGCTGGTCACCGGGCCGGCCGACTCCTGGTTTGGCACGGCCGTGCTCATGGCCACCCCCAGGGCGGTGAAGCTCAGGATGCCCACCACCAGGGTGACCAGGAAGGCCGGGACGTCCTGGGGTAGGTGGACCCGGAAGGCCACGCGGCCGATGGCCAGGGTGAGCACCACCTGGACCAGGGCCACCAGCACGGTGCTGCCGAAGATGGCCGAGAGCAGGGCCCAGGTGGGCAGGGGGCTCAGCCGCAACCGCTTCAGCAGCCCGGTCTCCCGCCGGACCACCAGGACGATGCAGAGAGTGCTGAAGCAGGCGGCCATCACGCCGTAGGCCACGAAACCGGACGTGTAGTACTGGACCAGCCGGATGTTGTGGAGATACTTGATCCGCGACGTCCCGGCGGCCGACCCCACCAGCAGCAGGAACACCACCGAGAAGCCCACGGTGAAGACGGCCCCCACCCGGTTCCGCCAGAAGGCGAGCTGCTCGTAGCGCACCTGGCGGGCGACCAGCCGTAGGTCGCCCAGCCGGGCCAGCGCCCCAGCCGATGCCGTCGCCGGCGTCCCCGGTGGGCCCGCCCCGGCCGGCGCTGCGCCCGGGGGCCGGGGGCTCACGGCACCTCCCCGGCGGCCGTGACCGTGCCGTCGGCCGTGC
>JASHWO010000155.1 GCA_030044045.1 Acidimicrobiales bacterium | reverse complement strand
CGTTGGTCGCGTCTGCCCTTGCGGCCGATCGACTGCGCCCGTTCCGGCGGCCTGGCTGGAGAGGGACGACGATCTGTAGGGTCCGGATACCGGTACCACGAAGGGAGTCGACATGACGCAACGCTCTGTGGAGATCACTACGGCAGACGGGACCTGCCCGGCCGCGCTCAGCCTCCCCGATGGAGATGGGCCCTGGCCGGCGGTGATCATGTTCCCCGACGCAGGAGGGATGCGCGACACCATGCGGGAGATGGGGGCGCGGCTCTCCGATCTGGGCTACGTGGTCCTGGTTCCCGACTTCTACTACCGCAACGGACCCTACGATCCCATCGACATGCGCACCGCCTTCTCCACAAAGGAGACGGCGGCGAAGGTCATGGGCATGATGCAGGGGTACCACGTCGACCTGGTGGTGCGCGACGCCGGCGCCTTCGTCGACTACCTCGGCTCGCTGCCCGAGACGCGACCGGGCGGCGTCGGCACCACCGGCTACTGCATGGGCGGCCGGCTCTCGCTCGTGACCGCCGGCCACCTGGGGGGGCGCGTCGCCGCGGCCGCCTCCTTCCACGGCGGGAACCTGGCCAACGCCGACGATCCCGACAGCCCCCACCACCGGGCCGGCACCATCCGGGCCGCCGTGTACGTGGCCGGGGCGGTCGAGGACCAGTCGTTCCCCGACGCGCAGAAGGAACTGCTGGAGCGGTCCCTCGGCGAAGCGGAGGTCGAGCACACCATCGAGACCTACGAGGCGCACCACGGCTTCGCCGTCTCCGACAACCCGAGCTACGACGACGCGGCGGCCGAGCGCCACTGGCGAGCCTCGGCGGAATTCTTCGGGCGGGCGCTCGGGTCCTGACCGGTGGAGGCGCCGCCGGGGCGCTGTCCTACGCCCGGCGGCCCAGGAAGTAGAGGAGCTCCGTCTGCCGGTCCGCACCCGGCGGCGGTGCCAGCTTCGGCCCGAACGCGCCGGGCCGGCGGATCGCGGCGTCCATCGGCTCGAGGATCTGGTAGGCGTGGCGCACGGCGTCCTCGTCGAGGCGTTCGTCGGCACCGACGGCGCGGGCCAGGTCCCAGGTGTGCACGAGGAGGTCCATGGTCACGAACCGGCCGATGATCTCACCGGCGGGCATCTGGCCGACCGGCCCGTCGATCTCCCTGGCCAGTGCCTCGGGGTCGCCGGTGATCTCGCCGACGGCCCGGGCGGCGTCCTCCCAAGCCCCCGTCGGGTCCTCCCCGGTACCCAGGGGCGCCGGCTCCCCACCTCTGACCCCGGCGATCACGCCCCGGTGGCCGGCGACCACGTGGGCCACCACGTCGCGGGCCGTCCACTGCTCGCAGGGGGACTGGGCCTCCCACCGGTCAGGGGGCACGGCCCTCACGGCGGCGTCGAAGCCCTCGGACACCCGCCGGTACCTGTCTTGGACGTCGTTCACCGCCCCAGCGTAGGTCCTGATCGCCCAGCCGGTGCGGGTGGTCCGAACCAGGCCGTGAGCGCTCGGGGCAGCTCGGGGTCCGTGAGGTCCCCGGCCCAGGCGACGTGCCCGTCGGGCCGGATCAGCACGGCCGGCGGCGCCGTGACCTCACCCAGGACCGGCAGATCCCACCTGCCGTCGTACCTGGCGTCGACCCACCGGACCCGGTCCGCCCAAGGGGTGACGTCGAAGCCCCCGGACTGGCCGAGGTCAAGGAGGACGGGCCGGGCGTCGTGCAGCAGGCTAAAGACGCGGGTGGCGCCGTCCGCGGCCCGCACGTCGAGATCGGGCATGCGCCGCCCGAGCAGCGGGTGGCCTTCCCCGAGGTCGTAGTGGACGTCGAGACCGGAGAGCATGGCGGCGATACGCCGGCGCGGCTCGTCCATGCCCAGCAGCTCGGTCATGGTGTCGCGCAGCGCGTCAATCCGCTCGTCGCTACGGGTGAGCACGGTCTGGGCCATGGTGCTCTGCAGCACGCGGGCGGCGACCGGGTGGCGCTCGGCGTGGTAGGTGTCGAGCAGGCCGTCCGGCGACGCCCCCTCGACCACCTGGGCCAGCTTCCAGCCCAGGTTCACCGCGTCCTGCACGCCGGTGTTCAGGCCCTGCCCCCCGACCGGGTAGTGCACGTGGGCGGCGTCGCCGGCCAGTAGCACGCGGCCCGCCCGGTAGGACGCCGCCTGCCGGGTCATGTCGGTGAACCGGGAGATCCAGGTCGGGCGGTGCACCCCGAAGTCGGTCCCCCAGACGGCGACGAGGGCGCGGCGGAGATCGTGCAGGGTGGCCTCGCCGCGAGGCCCGAGCTGCTGCTCGGTGACGACGACCCGGACGGTGGTCCCGTCCTCCATCCGGTGGAGGCCGTGGACGCCGGCGGCGTCGCGGTGGACGCCCCGCGGCGTCTCCCCGGCCATCTCGACCTCGGCCACCAGGGTGCTCTTCGTCGGGTCCCAGCCGGGGAAGTCGATGCCGGCGATCTTGCGGACCAGGCTGCGCCCCCCGTCGCACCCGACGAGGTACGCCGCCCGCAGCGTGCGGCCGTCGGACAGCTCGACGTCGACGCCGGCGCCGTCCTGGGCGAACCCCGTCACCTCCCGCCCGCGGGTGATCGGCACCCCGAGCTCCTCGACCCAGCCGCCGAGGATGCGCTCGAAGTGGTGCTGCCACAGCGCCAGCCCGTACGGGTGCCGGGTGGGGAAGTCACTGATGTCCAACGGGATGGCGGCGAAGCTCTGGACCTGCATAGCCTGCCCCTCGGCGAGGAACCGATCGGCGATGCCGCGCTGGTCGAGCACCTCGATGGTGCGGGCGTGCAGGCCGCCGGCCCGCGAGCCGTCGAGGTCCCGGCCGGCGCGCCGCTCGACCACGACGACGTCGACGCCCGCCAGCGCCAGCTCGCCCGCCAACATCAGCCCGGTCGGGCCACCTCCGGCGATCACCACCACATGCACCACGCGCCTCCCATCTCTCCCCACCTCTCCCGGCGCCACGGGTCCCGCCCGTGATCCGCCCAGCGGACGGTCATGGTGCGCACGGTCGGGTCCCTTGCGGCAAGCCCCTACCCACGGGATATGCTGATCACGGGGCCACCGGTCGGTCGGTGCCGGGCGGTTCGGCCCGGTCGCACAGGGGGCAGCCCGGCTACCCGCCCATCGCTGGTACGGTCGGGCGCCGTGGCCGGCACACCGTCCCTCGACCTATCCCCGCCCGCCGTGCGCCGCCGCTACGCGGTGATCGCCGCCGGCTTCACCGCCCGCCTCGAGGATGTCGGCGCCGACGCCTGGGACCGGACCACCCCCTGCGCCGACTGGACGGTGCGCCTGTTGGTGGCACACGTCGTCGACACCGCCCGGCGGGTGGGATCGCTGGTCGGCGCCCTGGACCCCACGCCCGTCGGGCCCGACGACGACCTGGCTGCCGGCTGGGCGGCCGCCCGGGACGCGGTAGCCGACGCCCTGGCCGACGAGGCACGGGCAGCGCAGGTCGTCTCCAGCGGGTTCGGCGAGCAGTCGTTCGCCTCGCTGGTCGGGCGGCTGTTGTGCGCCGACACCCTCCTGCACACCTGGGATCTGGCCCGGGCCACCGACCAGGACGAGCGCCTGGACCCCGACGCCGTGCGGGCGGCGCTGGCTTTCCTCGAGCCGATCGACGAAGCCATCCGCCGTCCGGGTGGCTTCGCCGCCAAGATCGAGCCGCCGGCCGGCGCCGACGACCAGGTCCGCCTGCTCTGCTTCTCCGGCCGCGCCGCCTGATCCACCGGCGCCTTCCAGGTGCTTCCCAACCGCTCGATCCTGCCGGCTACCTCCACCACCTGGCCACGGTCACCGCCCGCGACATCGACGCCGGTCCCCCGATGTCAGCCCGCTTTCTGTCAGCCCGCTTTCTGTCAGCCCGCTTCCGCCAGGACGGCCGCCTCTTCGAGCGCCCGCCGCTCCTCCTCGCTCGTCAGGGCCAGCACCTCGGCGTCCGCCGGCGCGTCGGCCGGCGCCCGGCGCGTCCGTACGAAGGCCGCCACCAGCCCCAGTGCCAGCACCGTGAACGCCGCGGCGAGCGCGAAGACATCGTCGAGCGCGTGGACGTAGCCTGCGACGTGCGCCGGTCCGATCCGTCCGTGACGGGTGAGCTCGCCGAAGAGCGTGACCAGCACGGCGAGACCGAGGGCCGCGCCCAGCTGCTGGGAGACGTTCACCAGGCCCGACGCGGCGCCGGCGTCCCGGGGCGCCACCTCGGCCAGCGAGGCCGACATGAGGCTGACCATGGCAACGCCCGAGCCGGCACCGATGAGGACGAGCCAGAGGAGGATCTGCGCGTAGGACGTGTGGGGCTGCAGCATCGTGGCGAGCGCCATGCCGCCGGCAGCCACACCGGCGCCCACCACCATGAGCACCTTCTCGGGGACCACCTTCACCAGCACCCGGCTCGTGAGCTGTGACGAGGTGAAGAGGGCCGACGGGATCGGGAGGAACGCCAGCCCGGCGGTGACCGGTGAGAAGCCGCGCACGTCCTGGAAGTACTGGGACAGGAAGAAGAACATGCCGTACATGCCGGCATAGACGAGGCCCCGCGCCACGTTCGCCGTCGTCCTCGTGCCGTGGGCCAGCAGGCGGAGCGGGAGGATCGGCTCCTCGACGCGTGACTCGTTGTGGACGAACACCGCCAGCATGACCACACCCAGCGAGAACGCTCCGAGGGTCACCGGGTCGGTCCATCCCGTGCCGCCCGCCTCGACGAGACCGAGGACGACACCGCCCATGCCCAGGGTGGACGTCACCGCGCCCAAGAGGTCCAGCCGCCCGTGTCGCGTCGCGGTCTCGCCGAGCGCCACCCGGCCGACGAGCAGCACCCCCGCGCCGATCGGGACGTTCACGAACATCACCCAGCGCCACGACACCAGCTCGGTCAACAGCCCACCGGCCACCAGGCCGATGGCGGCGCCGGCGGCGGAGACGGTGGCGTAGAGCGCGATGGCCCGGAGGCGGGAAGGGCCTTCCGGGAACCTCGTCGTGAGCAGTGACAGCGCGGACGGGGCGGCAAACGCCGCGCCGATCCCCTGGAGGGCGCGGGTGGCCAGGAGCATCGAGGAGTCGACCGCCAGCCCACCGGCCAGCGAGCTCAGCGTGAACAGGGCGATGCCGGTGAGGAACACCCGCCGCCGGCCCGCCAGATCGCCGGCGCGGGCCCCGAGGAGCAGCAGGCCGCCGAACGTGAGGATGTAGGCGTTGATGACCCACGACAGCGCGGTGGTCGA
>JASHWO010000154.1 GCA_030044045.1 Acidimicrobiales bacterium | reverse complement strand
CCGCAGTGGGGTGGGCAGACCGGCTGGCTGCTGGTGCTGGGGGCGTCCGGCTGGCAGACGGTGTCCTTCCTGCTGCTGGGCCCGGCGCTGGCGCTGGTGTGGTGGGAGGTCGACACCTGGGCGGCCGGGACGGCGGTGGCCACCGCCGAGGCCGGCCGGCACCTGGGTCGCGCCCGGGTGCTGGCCCTCTGGCTCGGCCTGGGCCTGGTGGCCGCGGCGGGGGCGGCGGTGGCCAACTGGGTTCCCTACGTCAAGGCCGTCTCCTCCTCCGAAGCCTCGGCGCTGTCATGGACCGCGCTCGTCGGTCGCGGCGCGGTCGCCGCCTGTACCCTGCTGGCCGTCGGGGGCGGCCTCTCCCTGGTCGGCACCCTGGTCCGCCGGTGCTCCGTGCCGCCCGCCGACGAGGTGCCGCTGGCGCCAGCGCCAGCCCCTACGGAGCTACCCACCGCCGGCTGACCGACCCGCCGCCGGTCACTCCCGGAACGCCGGGATGACGTGGCGGCCGGCGCCACTCCCCTGACCGGATACCCGGGCAGGCCGTAGCATCTCGTCCAGCCAGGCCCAAGGGGCCGGCGAGCGGGAGGTGCCATGCACGGGATGGGGAGGAAGGGCGGGCCGGTTGCCGGCACCGGCCGGGGGGTTCGCCCGGCGGTACCGCGAGCGGCGCCCTCCGTGCTGGCAGTGACGGCGGTGCTCCTGGCGGTGCTCCTGTGCGGCTGGCCGACGCTGCCCGGCCTCCCGGAGCTCGGGGATGGCCCGGCGGCGGCGAGCTCGGGCTCGGCGGTGACGCTGCCGCCCGTCGAGTCGCCCGGCTGCCACGCCGCCACGCCGCCGGTCCAGCCGGGCGAGCAGACGCTCCCGCTCACCGTGGCCGGCCGGGCCGGCAGCTACGTCGAGCAGGTGCCCCCCGCCTACGACGGCCGCCATCCCCTGCCGGTGGTGTTCGACTTCCACGGCTACTCGGAGCCGGCGTCGCTGCAGGTCACCCTCTCCGCCCTGGGCACACTGGGCGACCGGGAGGGGTTCATCACCGTCACCCCTCAGGTCACAGAGCCGGTCCCCCTCTGGGAGTCGACCGTCGGCAGCCAGGACATGGCCTTCGTGGACGGGCTGTTCCACACCGTGGAGCGGACTCTGTGCGTGGACCAACGCCGGCTCTACGCCACCGGCTACTCGAACGGCGCCTTCATGAGCTCGGCCATCGCCTGCCAGTTCGCCGGCGTGGTGGCCGCCGTGGCCCCGGTGGCCGGGATCCAGGACATCTCCCACTGCCACCCCTCGCGGCCGGTGCCGGTGGTGGCCTTCCACGGCACGGCCGACCCCTACGTCCACTTCAACGGCTCGCCCAGTAAGACAGCCGCCGACCTGCCGGCGCCGACAGGGTCGGGCAAGACCCTGGGGCAGTCGCCCGACAGGTACCTCCTGGCCCCGGCGCCGTCGATCCCCCAGGACGCGGCCGACTGGGCCCATCGCAACGGCTGTGGCCCCACGCCCGCCCGCCGCACCGTCGCCCGCGGCGTGACCCTGGTCCGCTACCCCTGCCCCGACGGCGCCGACGTCGAGCTCTACGTGGTGAAGGGCGGGGGCCACGCCTGGCCGGGCAGCCGGGAGTCGGCCGAGATCCGGTCGGTGATCGGCTACACCACGTTCGCCGTCACAGCCGACGCCGTCATGTGGCGGTTCTTCCGGGCCCACCCCATGACCGCCCGCGACTGACCATGGCCGGGGGCGCGGCCCGGTCGTAGACTTGGACCGGATCAGCCGATCGGGCCATGCCCGGGGCGGGAGCCCGACCGGCCGTCCCCGACAGAAGGGGGTGTGCCGATGCACATCGCAGAGATCCTGGCCGCCAAGGGCTCGTCGGTGGCCACCATCCGGCGCGAGGCGACGATCGGGGAGGCCGTGGACGCGCTCACCCGCCGGTCGATCGGCGCGCTGGTGGTGTCCGGCGACGGCACCCACATCGAGGGCATCGTCTCGGAACGGGACATCGTCCGGCACCTCGACCGCTGGGGGACCGACCTGCTGGTGCTGGCCGTGGAGGCCATCATGTCGGCCCCGGTGCACACCTGCTCCCCGGACGACACCCCCGAGACGGTCATGGCGACGATGACCGACCGTCGGGTCCGGCACGTGCCGGTGGTGCGTGACGGGGCGCTCTGCGGGCTGGTCAGCATCGGTGACGTGGTGAAGAGCCGGATCGAGGCGCTCGAAGCCGACCACCGGATCCTCGTCGAGTACATCACCGCCCGGTAGCAGCCCGCCCCAGGCGGCGGAGCCCTACGGCATAGGCTGGTGCGGGCGGATGCCCGGCGACCGGCGGCGGGTACCGGCGGGACCGAGCGATCCAGGATGGGTGCAGGATGCGCGTGACACGGGAAGGGACGCCGGGAAGCGGAGGCGTCGCCAGGGCGGTGTCACGGATCGAACGTCGCCGGCGCGCCCGGGCCCGCCGGCGACGGCGGATCATGCTCGTCGCCGGGATCGTGCTGGTGGTGGCCGGCCTCGTCGTCGCCGGCAACATCGGATGGTTCTACCTGCGCCAGCACGTGGAGGGGGAGAACCTCGTCCACCAGGAGGACCGGGCCATCGCCGGGGCCCACGCCTCCCGAGACGCGTCCTGTGCTCCCCTCAGCGACACGTCGAGCGGGCCCCAGGGCCTGGTCGAGGCCAAGGCCATCGGCATGACGGCCCCGGTCGTGGGAGGCGACGGGGCGACACAGCTCGCCGTGGCGGTCGGGCACGTCCCCGGCAGCGCCTGGCCGGGCCAGCGGGGCACGTCGATCCTGGCCGCGCACGACGTCACGTACTTCAGCGACATCGACCAGCTCCGGCAGGGATCGCTCGTCGACTTCGCCACCCCGTGCGCCAGCTACGTGTACCAGGTGAGCGGCCACCAGGTGGTCGACGAGGGGACGCCCATCTACTCGAACAGCGCCCAGTCCGAGCTCGTGCTCGAGACCTGCTACCCGACGGACGCCCTCTTCCTCACCGACCAGCGGTTCCTGGTCACCGCCAGCCTGGTCGCCACCAGCACCACCGGCGTGCCGACGCCCCACCTCGCCACGCCGGTCACCCCCACCGTGCCGGCCCCCGCCGCCCTCGCCGCGCAGGGGCTCACGCTGGCCACGAACGACGCCGAGCTCGGGACGCTGGCCCTCTCCGGCTCGCCGGCGCCGTCCTGGTCGCAGAGCATGGCGCCGTTCGACGACGAGAGCGCCGTGCTGGCCGACTACTTCGGCGCCATCCGGTCGGCCGAGCAGGACCAGCAGGGGTGGTGGTCTGCGCTCGCTCCCGGCGTTCCGATGGCCACGGCAGCCCCGCTCTCGGACGCGACGATCTCGGGGTACGGGGTCGCCCTCGGGGTCACGCTGGACGCTGCCGGGAGCACGCTCACCGGCGCGTCGCTCCAAGCACACGTCTACCTAGCGACAGGGCCCAATCCCGGAGAATACATATTGTCCGCCATGCTCGTGGACGAGTCAGGGGTACTGGTCATCACGCGCTGGTCGATGACGCCGATCTAGCGACCGTCATCCCTTCGCCCGGGTCACTTCGACGCTGTAGATGTTCACTTCTCCAGCACCACCCGACCAGATCCGGACCTCGATCTCGTCGGCAAGCGTCGATCGGTAGGGGACGAAGGTGAACGGTCCCCAGCCGCTGAAAAGCTTCTGCTGGCCCATCGTCGTCACGTCGAAGGACGCCTGGACCGCGCCGAGCCCGTTGGTCGCCGGTACATACCGCTGGCTGAGGAGTTGATCCGAGCTGGAGTCCCAGACCTGCACACGCGTTGTCGACGACGACGACATGGTGACGGTCAATGTGAAACGGCCTGGCAGGAGGTCGTAGTCGGCCCCGTCGAGCACGTACCCGGACCTCCCCGAGCGAAGTGCCATGTACCAGCCTGCGGCCGGTCCCTGGGTAACGGCCGTACCGGTAGCGGTCCGGGCCGCCCAGGCCGGCTCGGTGGGCGTCTTCGAGAAGTCCACCGAGGTCTCGTCCGGGCGACGCCGGAGCCGGAAGAGCCACACCCCGTCACGGTGCAGGAGCAATTGTCCGTGGAGCGTCCCGGCGAGCTCCCCGAGCACCCCGAGCTGGGTCTGGATCGTCGACGTCTCGGTCCCCTGGTACGGGACGACCACGAAATAGTCGTTCAAGGTGTGCAACGGGATGTCGAACGGCAGGCTCGTGCTCTTTATCGCGTAGCACCACTGCCGCCCCGACAGCCGGCCGACGACGCCCTGCGACGCCACCACCTCCGCGCCTGGTGGGATCATCCGGCTGGCCTTGTCGAGCGTGGCGGCCGTGGAGGGGGAGACCCGCAGCCAGTCGGTCGGGATCTGAGGAATCCACACCACGCCCCAGACCACCGCATTGACGGCCATCAGCACTCCCACGACTACAGGGACCACACGGGACCGCAAACAGCGGAGCGACCCGTGCAGGAGACGGGTGGCGATCCATCCCTGGTCCAGCTGGTTCGCCCACCACCCGAGAGCGAGCACGCCCAGTGGGACGAGGAACAGGACGGCGGCGAAGTTCTCGTATGGCGTGGCGATGATCTGGTTCGACAGCGAGGCCCCGCCTTCAAAGAGCACCAGCCCGGGAACCGTGGCGAACGGGGTCACGATCCCTATGCCGCCGGTGCTGGCGATATACGCCCACAGTCCGACGCGGGCCGCCCATAGCTGGCGGGCGATCCTTCCTGGATGGAGAAGGCCCCCCATCGCCAGCCTTACCAGGCTTGCTCTGCTCCCCGTGACAGCAGAGTGGGGCAGCAGGTACGCGTAGTGCCCGGCCAGTCCGGAGCCCCGATTGCCGCCGATGGCCGACACGCCGACGAACCAGCAGAGGCCCAAACCGGTCAGCAGCGCGGCACGGCGCCGGTACTGCTTTCCGGCGAGCAGTCCTCCGACGCCGACTGCGACCAAATAGGTGGCGGCGATGTCCCCACAGGCCAGGCAGAGGACGACCCACACGGCAAGCCATCGGAGGTTGCCGCGCAGCATCTCCCGGAAGGCAAGCATCGCAAAGCATGCGGCGGCGATCGACTGGTAGTGGAAGTCGAAGGAGATCCCGTCGTAGATCCACGGATTGACGACCATCAGCAACGTCACCAGTCCGATCGCCGCCCAACCCGGAACTCGCGGAGACCATCCCGGGCGTCGCACCGCATCGGCGACCACGAGCAGCGCGCCCGACTCACCGGCGAAGACGATGCCGTCTTGGATCCACAGTGGCCACAGGCCACCGGGCCACAGGCGAGAGAGGGGGGCGAGCGGCCAGTTGATGAGCTCGAAATGGTCCTGCCAGAAGGAGTACCCCGCGCTCGAGGAGTACGGGTCGAGGTTCCCGTGGGCGATCCCCCACCATCCCTGGTAGCGGAGAGCGTAATCCC
>JASHWO010000153.1 GCA_030044045.1 Acidimicrobiales bacterium | reverse complement strand
CCGGCAGCACCGGATGCCACCCGGCCACGTCGCCGGCGGTCACCCGCCCGCCGGCGGGCAGCACCCCGCCGGCGCTCGCCGGGCGGGCCGCCCGCTCCGGCAGGGAGGCGGTGTTCTCGAATACCGAGAGGCCGCCGACCACGCTGGGCACGGCGGCCAGGTCGGTCTGCTGGAGCAGGGCGGGCACCAGGTCGGCCGGGGGCGGGTACGACGGCGATGTCTGTGTGCCCTGGATCTGGGGGGCCAGCGACGACACCACCACCACGTAGCGGACGGCAGCCGGCGCCAGCAGGCGGCCGAGCTGGGTGGTGCGCCCCTGGCGGGCCAGCTCCACCGCCCGGGCCACCGCGGCAGCCGGCCCGGGCGAGGCCGGCGCCCACAGGTCGGCGCTGTCCGGCGTGCCGTCCTCGGAGGTGGCGTAGGCCAGGCCGGGGGTGATCGACCAGCTGCCGAGGGGCAGGACTCGCGGGTCGCCCAGCCACAGCACGCGGTAGCCGGCCGTGTTGCTGGCCGGCCCGGTGGACGGCGGGGACAGCAGGGACAGCGGCTCGGCGTAGCCGATGGGGGCCAGCCCCCAGCGGCCGCCGCCGGCCGCCGCCGCCACCGGCAGCAATCCCACCACCGCCGCCAGCACGGCCACGCCGGTGGCCATCTGGCGCCAGCCGAACCGGTACCCGGCCAGGTCGGTCTCGAAGGCGGACACCCCCAGCCCCACGCACGCCGCCACCCCGGCCGCCGCCGGGGCCAGCAGCACGTCCACCGACGGGGCGAACGGCGCCGCCCACCCCCGAGCCGCCACCATGGCCAGGATCCAGGACCCGGCGGCCACCGTCCACAGCCGGGTCGCCCAGACCAGCCGGGCCTCCCGCCCGATGAGCAGGGGCAGCAGGGCGGCGGCCATGAGCAACCAGCTCAGAGGGCCGGACCCCACCGGACCGACGGCGAAGCGCAGCAGGGCGCTCCAGCCCGGAGCCGAGCCGGGCGACGATGCCAAGCCGAAGACCTGCGCCGCGTCCTTCCCGGCCAGCACCACGCCCACCACCCACGGCGCGCAGAGCACGGCCGCCACGGCCGTGCCCCCGGCCGCCACCGCCAGGGACCGCAGGGCGCCGCGCACCTGGCCCACCAGCAGCGAGCCCACGACCACTCCCACCCCGCAGAGCAGCACGGTCACGGCCACGGCCGGCGCGAAGGCCACGGCCACGCCCTCCAGCACGCCTAGGGCGAGCATCTGCCCCGGGAGGGAGCGTCGCCAGGCGGGGACCGGCCCCCCGGTCCCGACCCCGGGCCTGCCGTCGGGGTGCGCGTCGACGCTGCCAGCGACCCGGCCGGGACCGTCCGTCGGCGCGCCACCGCCACCGCCACCGACGCCCATGCCGGTGGCCCCGGCTCCCGGCCCAGCCGGCAGCAACCCGCTCGCCCGCACCAGCCGGGAGAGGATCCAGGGCAGGGCGGCGTAGGCGACCAGCCCGTCCCACCGGCCTTGGGCCAGGGCGTCATAGGCCAGCGACAGGCCCAGGTAGGCGACGGCGCCGACCAGCCGCGCCCGCGGCGAGGCCAGCGGCCGCAACAGGCGGGAGATGCCCCAGGCGCCGAGCGGGATGCAGCCGAGCACCAGCACCTTCTGCAACAGGCCCATGGCGCCGAGCAGCCCCGTTCCCAGCAGCCCGAGCACCCCGAACGCCGGGGTGGCGGGGGCCGTCGTGCCCACGCCGGCCGGCTGCCACCCGGCGAAGAACTGGTGCCAGGCCCCCGTCCAGCTCGGCAGGGGCACGAACTGGCCGAGCAGGGGCAGGCTGCCCCCGAACAGGTTGCGGGTGCCCACCACCAGCACCAGGGCCACCACCAGCCCGGCCAGCAGCCGCGACCGGCGGCTGGAGAGGGCCGGGGCCCGCCGGCGACGCCCGAAGCGGTCGCGCCCGGACCGGTGCCCCAGGTCGTCGAGCTCGTCAAAGTCGGCATCCTCGGAGAAGGCCAGGCCCACGCTGCCGGTGAGCAGCGGCTCCGCCAGTGGCTCCCGCCCGCCGATCCGTTCACCACCACCCCGGCCGCCGCCGACCGACGGCACCCGCCCGTGGGCCACGTCGAGCCCCTGGTGAGCCAGGCGGGCGAGGTACGTGGACAGCCGGGCGCTCCCCCGCACCTGGAGCCGGCGCACCTCCCGGTCGGGGAAGGTCCGGTGGGCCCGCACCCCGGCCCGGTACCGGCGCAGCTCGCGCAGGCGGGCCAGGTTCCAGGTCCAGGCCCGGGCCACCGCGCCAGCCCGGGCCCGGTCGCCCACCGCCAGCGAGACCAGGATCTCGCCCAGGGCCAGGAGCAGGGCCTGGGGCACCACCCGCACCAGGTGGAACGGGCTGTAACACTTCAGCACCGCCCGCAGCTCGTGGCGCCGCTGGAGCACCTGGAGCGACGGCGCCTCGCCCGGCAGGGCGGCCACCGCACGCAACCCGCCGGCCACGGCCTCCAGGTGACGCACCCGAGCGTCGGGCACCACCACCACCCGTGCCCCGGCCACCTGCGCCCGCCAGCTCAGGTCCAGGTCCTCCCCCATGGCCACCATGCCCGGGTCGAACCCACCCAGCTCCGACAGCAGGTCGGCCCGCACCAGGGTCATCCCGCCGGGGGCCACGAACACGTCCCGGACCGCGTCGTGCTGCCCGTGGTCGACCTCACCCGCCTGCACCCGGGGCACCACGGCGCCGGTCTTGTCGGCGTGCATCCCCACGTGGAGCAGAGCCGAGGGGTCGTCCCAGCGCACCATCTTCGGCGAGACGATCCCGGCGTTCGAGCGGTAGGACTCCTCCACCAGCACGTGGACGGCGTCGGGGTCGGGAGCGCAGTCGTCGTGGCAGAGGAGGAAGAAGGCCGCCCCCTGGACCATCGGCAGCGCCTCGTCGACCGCCGCGCCGAAGCCCCGGTCCTCCTCCAGCCGGCGCACGAAGGCGTCGGGCAGGGCACGGGCGACCCGGGCCGTCGGATCCTCGGTGCCCCCCGAGACGATCACCAGGACCGACAGCTCCTCGTAGTCCTGGGCGGCCAGGGCGGCCAGCGTCTCCTCGAACCACGGCCCCGGGTCCCTGGTCACCAGCACCGCGACCACCGCTGGCGCCCGGGCCTCCATGGAGGGGTCGTCCATCAGAACTGCGAGGCTATCCCCTCCCGCTCCGCCGCTCCCGAACCGCCGTGCCAGCTGCGGCGACGCCCTGGTGCTTGCAAATGTTTATCTCACCATATACTGTTAATTGCAGTAGCGACCGACCGACACCGAGCCGAGGAGGAGCCCCATGGCCGAGACCAACGACCTGATCGACGACCTGGCCGGGTTCGCCCGCGACGCCGCCTACGTGGTGGTGGGCCTGGGCGTGCTCGGCTTCCAGCGAGCCCAGGTACGACGGGTGGCGCTGGAGCAGACGCTGGCCCGGGCCGGCCTGGAGGACCGGCTGGCCGAGGTGCGCGACACCGTCGCCAGCGGAGCCCGCCAGCTCGACGGCGCCCTGGAGGGGGCGATGCAGTTCGCCGAGGCGACCCTCCAGCCGCTGGAGGAGCACCTTCCCCCGGCCGCCCGCGAGCTGGCCGGGCGGGCCCACGCCCAGGCCCGCCAGGTGCGCGAGCAGATCCACCACCTGGTCACCGGTACTGGCACCTGACCCGCCCGGGGCCCCTGCCCCGTGCCGGCCGTCGGCACCTGACCTGCCCGGCGGTCAACCCGCCCCGAGATGGTCCTCCCAGTAGGCGAGCACGTCGCGGAGGGTGTCGTCGAGGGGGAGGGCCGGCTTCCAGCCGGTCGCCGCCTCCAGCCGCGCCGCGCTCCCCCGGAGCACCGGCACGTCCACCGGCCGCACCAGCGCCGGGTCGGTCACCAGCGCCAGGTCGGCGCCGGCCAGGGCCAGGAGCCGGGCCGCCACGTCGGCCACCGCCACGTCGTGGCCGGAGCACACGTTGTAGACGGCGCCCGGCTCCCCCTGCTCGACCAACGACCGGTAGGACTGCACCACGTCCCGCACGTCGGTGAAGTCCCGCCGGGTGGTCAACGTCCCCACGGCCAGCGACCCGGCGCCGGCCCGCCGGGCCTCGACGATGCGGCGGGCCAGGGCGGCCACGGCGAACTGGGCCGACTGCCCCGGCCCCACGTGGTTGAACGGCCGCACCACCACCACCGGCTGGCCGTAGCCGCGCCAGGCCTGCAGGGCCACCTGCTCGGCCGCGGCCTTGCTGGCAGCGTAGGGCGTGGCCGGGGCCACCGGTGACGACTCCGTCAACGGCAGCTCGTCCGGGCGCACCACGCCGTAGACCTCGGCCGAGCTGACCACCAGCACCCGGGGCGCCGGGTCCAGCCGGCGGGCGGCGGCCAGCACCGCCGCCGTGCCCAGCACGTTCACCCGCAGGACCTCGGCCGGCACCACCCAGGACTCGCCCACGTGGGTGCGGGCGGCCAGGTGGTACACGGCGTCGGGGGCCGCCTCGGCCACCACCGGGTCGAGCGCTTCCTGGTTGGCGACGTCGGTCTCGATGTCGATGGCCACCACCTCGTCGCCCCGCTCCCGCAGGTGCGCGGCCAGCCAGGTGCCCACGAAGCCCCGGCCGCCGGTGATGAGCGCACGCATCCCCGGCACCCTACCGGGCCAGCCGGTACGCCTCCATGTGGCGGGCGGCGCTGGCCTCCCAGGTGCGCTCGGCGGCCAGGGTCAGCCCCCGCC
>JASHWO010000152.1 GCA_030044045.1 Acidimicrobiales bacterium | reverse complement strand
CGCGGTGATCGGCGGGCCGCTCGCCGGACCGGTGGTCGCCTTCGGTGTGGCAGTCACCGCCCTCACCGCCGCCGGCTGGGCGGCAGACCGGTCAGGCTGGTACTCGCCGGCGGCCGCTGCTCTTCCGACCGGAGGCCTCGGCCACGTCCTCACGCTGTGGGCACGCGGCATCATCGCCGCCATCACGCCGGCGTGGGTGCACCCGAGCCTGTTCGGGCGCATGCCGGCCGGTGACCTCCTGGCCACCCTGGTGGCGCCGTTCGCCGCCGTGGCTGCCAGCGTTGCGCTCCTTCGCCTGATCGTCCACGTACCCGTCCTGGCCTCGCGGCGTGCCAATGCGACGGTAGCGGTCACCGCCGTAGTGGCCATGTTTCTCTCCGCTGCCGCCACCGTGCGCTGGCTCGTGACCCATACCCACCCGGGCGGCGTCGCCCTGTCAGGACAGCTTGCTCCCGGCCACACCCCGTGGGCAGTGGCCACCCTGCTCCTCGCCCTCTGCGCCACCGCCACCATCGGCGCTCGCCGAGTACTGATCCGTTCTCCGATCGCTGCCGAATGGTAGGGCCACCGTGACGACGTGGACGCGGCGGCGCGTGCTCGGCACCGCACTGGCAGCGACCGCGGCGATGGTAGGCGGCGGGGTCGGCGCCACGGAGATGGTGTCCCACGGCGTCCTTCCGGGCAAGTACGTCCTCGACGAGTTCGACGGAGCCTGCTCGGTTCCGTCCCCGCCACTCGACGTCACCACGCTCGGGCCCTCGAAGTCCGGCACCTTCTTTTCTCGCGCCCGGCGACGCAGGGTCGGCTACACCCTGGCCTTTCCACCCGGCCACCACCTTGGCGCCGCGGTGCCCCTGGTGGTGATGCTCCATGCCTTCGGGGCCAACCACGCCAACGCGCTGACCGACATGAGCCCGCAGCAGGCGGTCGCACTTCGAGTCGGTGGCGTCCCGCTCGCTCCGATGGCCATGGTCACCGTGGACGGGGGAAACGGGTACTGGAACCCCCATCCCGGCGACGATCCGATGTCGATGGTCATGAACGAGGTGATCCCGATGTGCCGGGCGATGGGTGCCGGGCGGCCACCTCGCGCCATCGGCGTGATGGGCATCTCCATGGGCGGTTACGGCGCACTGCTACTCGGCGAGCGGTTCCCGCACGTCATCAGAGCGGTCGCGGCCATCAGCCCCGCGGTGTGGACCAGCTACCGCCAAGCCCGAGACGCCAACCCCGGTGCCTACGCATCGGCTGCCGATTTCGACGCCTGCGACGTCGTCACCCATGCCGGCGACCTCTCCCACACCCCGGTCCGAGTCGCCTCGGGTGTGGATGATCCTTTCCACCCTGGCGTGCTGGCTCTGGCGAGGGCATTGCCGCCCCAGGCTGTCGTCGTGATCTCCAAGGGGTGCCACACCGGCCCGTTCTTCACGAGCCAAGAGGCACCCTCCCTGGAGTTCCTCGCCCGGCACCTCACCGCGTAGGCGTTCGCTAAGCCCGTCAGGAACCGGTCGGGCAGACTGGCGTCGTGCGGAAGCAGTACCACCTCTGGCCCAGCGAGCCGGGACCCGGACTGGACGCCTGGGACGTGGACCGGTTGATCCGGCTGAGCCGGGATCTCCCGGTGCACGACGTCGCGGTCGAAGCCATCGGGGAGGTCGACACCGCCTACTGGTTCGATGAGACATCGCGCCCGACGGTACGCGCCGTCGTCGAGCACCTCCGGCTGACCAACGAGGTCGACTGCTCGTACCCGGTCATCCTGAGCGTCGACGGCCGGGTGATGGACGGCATGCACCGCGTCGCCAGGGCGTTGCTGGAGGGGAGGGAGACGGTCCCGGCTGGTCGCGCCGCCCACCACCAGGCGAGGTAACTTCCCGTCGGTGCGTGGTGCCGATATCCTCCAGGCGGCCGAGGCCTGCCGAGCACTGCTGGAGCCCGCCGCCGGAGCGGACTGGCGGGTGCCGGTGCCGGGCCTCGAGATGACCGTGGCCCAGGTGGTGGCGCACGCGGCCAACGGCCCGCTGTGGTACGCCGTGGACGTCTGGAGCAGTCCGGCCGACGACGCGGCGTTCGACGTCTCGGTGAAGCCCGACGCCCCCAACGCCGCGCTCTTGCGGAGCATGTCGAATGCCGCCCGAGTGTGTGCCGCCAGCGTCGATGCCGCACCGCCCGACACCCGCGGCTTCCACCCGATGGGGTCTCCTGACCCGAGCGGTTTCTCGGCCATGGCGTGCGACGAGTTGCTCGTCCACGCCGACGACGCCGCCCGAGGACTCGGCTTGTCCTTCCTCCCGGAAGCCGACCTGGCAGCGCGAGTGCTGGCTCGCCTGTTCCCGTGGCACACCACAGGAGACGACCCCTGGCGGACGCTGCTGTGGGCCAACGGCCGCCTCGACCTGCCCGATCAGCCCGCCCAGGAGGGCTGGTGCTGGCACTGCGCCCCGCTGGCCGAGTGGGACGGCACGCCGCCGGCTATCGGCTGACGGGAGCACGAGCCGGAGTCATCCCTCGACGCCGGCCGCCTCTCTCGCCGAGGCTGCATCGTCGTACCGTCGGATCTCGACGATCTGACCGTCGCGGACGAGGTAGACGTGGAAGAGACGGCGGTCTCCGGGATGGACGTCCGGGGTCGGCCACGAGAGGGTGAGCGCGCACAGGATGCCGTTCGCTCCGACCGAGAGGTCGGCCATCCGTGCCTCGGCACCCTCGGCGAGCCCTCGGGCAAGCATGGCGCGTACGTCCGATCGGCTCCGGCACCGCCGGGGATGATCGTCGCTGCCCCAGCGCACGTCCTCGCTGAGGAGCCCCGCGAAGGCGTCGACGTCCCGGCTGGCGATCGCACGACGGACCTGCTCCACCAGCGCGTCCTGCTGCTCGGCGGTAGGCATGGACCGATTATCCCACCCAGCCTCGCCCTCCCAGGCAATCCGCCACTTGGCCGGAGTCCCCACCAGATCGCGGGCATCGCCACCCGGTGGCGAGCACGGCTCGCGCCCGCGGGGTGAACCACCTCTCGCCAGGTAAAAGGCTTGGGCGGCGGTGTTCTGCTCCAGCACCCAGAGGTAGATGCCCGAGCCCGGCCGTTGCTCTTCCACCATCCGGGCGGCACTATCGAGCAGACGGGTGCCGATCCCCGTCCTGTGCCGTGCCGAGGTGACGTGCAAGTTGTCGACCAGGGCGCCCCAGGTAGGGTCCTCGTCCAGTCGCACGTGCACGAAGCCCAGTAACTGGCCCTGCCGCTCGGCCACCAGGGTGATCGTGCCGTCTGGCTGGTTGCAGCGGTCGGTCCATACGCGCAGGCGTTCCGTATCGAGGTCGCCGTCGAGGTAGCGGTCGGCGTAGGCCCCTCGATAGTGCCGGCGCCAGCTCTCGGCGTGGAGCGCAGCGATCGACGCTGCGTCGCCCGCGTCCGCCAGCCGAATCGAGAGTGCAACCAGGGACACCGGAAGCTCCTCATCGTTCGGGCATTCGCACCTTGCCAAGCAGGTTGCGCCGGAGTCAGCAGGCCGCGTCCCTCGTCCGGATCTGGATGAAGTCAAGGGTGACGGTAGCACCCTGGCGCCGCCTGCCGGGCAGCTACTCCACGTCGAGCTCGGGCTCGGGCGTGTGGAGCAGGAGGGGTTCCGGCGCCGTCCGCGGGCTCCCGGCGCCACCGGCACCGGTGGCGGTGGCGGTGGCGGTGGCGGTGGCGCCCACCGGCGCTTGGATGTCCGGGCGGGCGACGGCGAGGTACGTGACGAGGACGAGCACGGCGACGGCGAACACGATCGCCGTGGGCCCGTCGCCGAAGTCGATCCCGCTGAGGCTGTGGGGCTTGCTGATGTAGTCGGCGAACGACGCACCGAGGGGCCGGGTGACGACGTAGGACATCCAGAAGGCGGCGATGCTGTTCAGGCTGAACTTCCACCAGGCCAGGGCCGGGATCAGGATGACGACGCCGAACAGGATGCCCGACGCCAGGTAGCCCAGGTTCAGGGAGGTGGCGGTGAAGTCGCCGAGCGCGGTGCCCAGGGCGAAGGTGGCGAACACGGTTGCCCAGTAGAAAGCCTCGCGTCGCTGGGTGGTGATGCTGTGGATGGAGAGCGTGCCCTCGCTGCGCTGCCAGCGCCAGAGTACGGCGGCCAGGACCACCACCCACAGCAGGGTCGTCCCGGCGTAGGGGATGCCCACGTCGAGGTGGAGGAAGTCGGACACGCCGGTCCCGAAGATGGCGATGGCGAAGGCCAGGAACCAGTAGGCGAAGGTCCGGTACCGCCTGGTGCCGAACTGCAGGACCAGCCCGACGGCGAACAGGCCCACTTCGACGCCGCCGCCCTTGACGTTGCCGTAGGTCTTGAGGAAGTCCGACGTGGCCTCCCCGCCGGCCGTGGTCAGGATCTTCACCACCCAGAAGAGGAAGATGACTTCGGGGACCTTGGCGGCCAGGGGAGCGGGGAAGAGGCGGCCGACCAGCGGGACCTGGCCGTTCGCCGGCGCCCGCGGCCCCCGGGCCTCCGGTGAGGACCGGCGATGGCGACGATGACGAGCCGAGCTCACGGAGCAGGTGCCTCCAAAAGACGAACCGGGGGAACAGACCGAGCATAGGAGGCGGTCACGGCGAGGAGACAGCATCTCGCCCGTCGACGTTGACCGGTCCCTGCCATGACCGTAGGATACTGCGTATGGTACGGCGCTGGTGCCCAGAAGTCAGCGGACGGAGGTAGCTGGATGAGCGTCCGGCACGCGTTGCTGGCGTTCTTGAGCGAGGGCCCGAAGTACGGCCTGCAGCTCCGCCAGGAGTTCGAGGAGCGCACCGGCGAGATCTGGCCGCTGAACGTCGGGCAGGTCTACACGACGCTCCAGCGCCTCGAGCGCGACGAGCTGATCGAGTCTGACGACGGCGAGGAGGAGGTCGGGCCGCAGAAGTCGTTCCGCATCACCGGCGCCGGGCGCCGGGAGCTGAGCGCATGGCTCAGCACGCCGCCCGACATGACGGCGCCCCCGCGTGACGAGCTGGTGATCAAGGTGCTGGCGGCGCTCCGGGTCCCCGGCGTCTCGGTCCACGACGTGATCCAGGTCCATCGCCGCTACCTGGTCGAACTGATGCAGCAGTGGACGCGGCTCAAGGAGGACGAGGCGGACTTCGACCTGACGTTCGCCCTGGTCGTCGACGCCGAGCTCTACCGGCTCGACTCGGTCGTCCGCTGGCTCGACACCGCCGACGGCCGGCTGAAGCGCGCCGAGCTCGAGGCGCCGTCGGAGCGCTCCGGCCCGCTCATCCGGCGGCGGTTGGTCGTCCGGCGATGAGCTACCTCGAGCTGCGCGGCGTCTCCAAGCGCTACGGGACCGGCGCCGCCGAGGTGCACGCGCTCTCGGACGTCGACCTCGCCGTCGAGCGCGGGTCGCTGGTGGCGGTGATGGGCCCGAGCGGCTCGGGGAAGTCGACGCTGCTCACCATTGCCGGCAGCCTCGAGGAGCCGACGACCGGCGAGGTGGTGATCGACGGCCGGCCGCTCTTGACGATGTCCCGCAACGACAGGGCGCGTCTCCGTCGCCGCACGGTCGGCTACGTGTTCCAGGACTTCAACCTCCTCGCCGGCCTCACCGCCGCCGAGAACGTCTCGCTGCCGCTCGAGCTGGACGGCCTCTCGGGCAAGCACGCCCGGCGCACCGCCCTGGCCGCCCTCGAAGATCTCGGTCTCGCCGATCGGGCTGCCCACTATCCCGACGAGCTCTCGGGCGGCGAGCGCCAGCGCGTGGCCATCGCCCGGGCCATCGTCGGCCAACGGTCGCTGCTCCTGGCCGACGAGCCGTCCGGCTCCCTCGACTCGACGAACGGCGAGGCGGTCATGCGGATGATCCTCGCCGCCTGCCACCGCGGCGTGGCCGCGGTCGTCGTCACCCACGACGCGCAGCTCGCCTCGTGGGCGGACCGGGTGGTCTTCATCCGGGACGGGCAGATCGTCGACCAGACGGTCCCCCCGCCGACCCCCGAGTCGCTGCTCGCCGACGTCTCGGAGCCGAGCCCCCGCCCGTA
>JASHWO010000151.1 GCA_030044045.1 Acidimicrobiales bacterium | reverse complement strand
GCGGGCTCCGCCGGGCGCTGACCCGGGCCCCGCCTCGGCACTCTGCCGCCGCGCCGAGGTGGTGACCGCCGGGGCGGCAGGGGCCCCGCCCTACCGGACGGCCACCGGGTTCAGGGGCGAACCCAGCGCGCCCGTGAAAGGCAGGGGGGTGGCGTCGAGGAGGAAGTCGTAGGCGCCGTCGGCGGCGCAGGCCCCGGCCAGGCCGTCGAGCACCCAGTTCTGCCCCTGGGTCATCCCCATCTCGACCAGGTGCAGCAGGTGGACCGGGAGGTACACGTCCTCGTCCTCGCCGGGGAATACCTCCAGGGGGAGGGTGTCGGTGGCCACCGCCGCCACGTCGCGGGCGTGGAACCACTCGGCGGTGGCCATGGTCAGCCCCGGGGTGGGCCAGGTGTAGGCCACCAGGTCGCGGGCGGCCGGGTCGAGGTGGACCATCTGCCCGGTGCGCACCAGCACCACGTCACCCGGGGCCAGCGTCACCCGGGCCAGGGCCAGGGCGGCGTCGAGGTCGTCCGGGGTGATGGGGTAGCCCGGGTCGAGCACCGGCACCCCCCTGGCCCGGGCCACGTCCAGCAGCACCCCCCGGCTCACCAGGGTGCGCACCAGGTGGATGCCGCAGCGGCCGGCGCCCTGCTCGGTCACCGACCCGGCGGGGAAGCCGTTGTAGATCGTGCCGTGGTAGCTCACGTGGGCCAGGCCGTCCCAGTGGGTGGCGCACTGCAGCGCCAGCTCGACCACGTCCTCGCTGGACCGGATCCAGTCCGGGTCGGGGCTGAGCGGATGGTCCACGGCGATCATCGTGCGCCGCGGGTCGATCCGGCCGGGGACGAACCCGGCCTGGATGCCCTCGGCCGCCGACAGGGGCAGGCCCAGCGGGACGGCCTGCCCGGTGCGCACGCAGGCGGCGGCCCGGCGCCGGGCCTCGGCGTCGACCAGGTTGAGCGTGCCGAGCTGGTCGTCGGAGCCCCACCGGCCCCAGTTCCGCACCCGGGCGGCGATCTCCTCGAATCGATCCCTGCCGGTCACTCCTCACCCACCGGTTGGTCCGGTGACCACGTCGATCGGGCAGCGCAGCCCCTTGACCCGTCCCAGCCGGCGGTCGGAGGTCAGCAGGGTGGCACCCAACGCTTCGGCCAGGGCCACGTAGACGGCGTCCCAGCCCCTGACGTTCTCGCGGAGCTCCCACGCCCGCTCCAGCAGTCCCTGATGGCCGAACCGTTCGCCCGGCCAGTCCCGCAGATCCTCCACGGCCAGGTCGGCGGCCGTGGGGTCGAGGCGCCCGGCCAGTCGATGTCGCCGGATCACGCTCATCACCTCCACGTCGACCACGTGGGGAGCGGCGAGGTCGTCGTCAGCGGCCAGTCGTCTGCCAACCTCGTCGGCCAGTGTGGTCCCGGTCACGACCTCGTAGAGGCAGGAGGCATCAACGACCAGCATCGGGCCACGGGCCTCGTAGCTCGTCCAGCGCCCGGATGACGGACGAGTGGTCGATGGTCGACCGTCGACGGCGGGTCCGGTCCAGCCACTCTTCGATCGTCGGTCGGGCGGCCAGCCGGGCCGCCTCGCGCCGGAGCAGCTCCGGCACGGTCACGCCGGCGGCGACGGCATGACGTTGTAGTGAGGCGTACACCTGGTCGTCGATGTCGCGTATCTGTACCGTCTTCGACATATACACATCATATCATGCATGATCGCATCGCTCAAGTCGTAAATGCATGGCCATTGGCGAGCGGACGCTCGAGAGGTCACGTGGTCCAGAGGATGCTCTGGGGCTCGCTGTAGGCCAGCAGCCCGTGGTCGCCCCCGTCGCGCCCCACGCCGCTCATCTTGAACCCGCCGAACGGCGCGTCGTGGTTTCGCTGGGCGGTGTTGATGCCGACGTGGCCTGCCTGCAGCCGCTTGGCCACCCGGAAGGCCCGGGCGCCGTCGGCCGAGAACACGTAGTCGTAGAGGCCGTAGTCGCTGTCGTTGGCGACGGCGATCCCCTCGTCCTCGTCGTCGAAGGGGATGAGGGTCACCACCGGGCCGAAGATCTCCTGCCGGGCCACGGTGAGGTCGTTGCTCCCGGTGACGAGGGTGGGAGCCACGTAGAAGCCCCGGGGCAGGCCGGGCCGGGAGCCCCCCACCACCACTTCGCCGCCCTCCGTCGGGGCCGTGGCCACCAGCTCCTCGATCCGCTGGCGCTGGGCCGCCGAGATCACCGGGCCCACGACGGTGGCGGGGTCGGTGGGGTCGCCCACGGTCAGGTGCCCGGCCATGGCGGCCAGGCCGTCGCGCACCTGGTCGTAGCGGCTGCGGTGGACCACCGCCCGGGTGGGGGCGGTGCAGATCTGGCCCGAGTGGAACGTCCAGGTGGAGGCGATGCAGGTGATGGCCGCCTTGACGTCGGCGTCGTCCAGGACCAGGCAGGCGCCCTTGCCCCCCAGCTCCAGCAGGAGCCGCTTCATGGTCCGGCCCGAGCCCTCCATGATCCTGGCCCCGACCTGGGTGGAGCCGGTGAAGCTGACCATGTCCACGTCGGGGGAGTCCACCAGCGCGGCCGAGGGCTCGGGCCCCGCCGCGGTGACTAGGTTCACCACTCCGGGCGGGACGCCCACCTCCTCCAGGGTGCGCACCAGCGCCACGATGGCCAGCGGGTCCTGGGGGGCGGGCTTCAGCACCACGGTGTTGCCGGCGGCCAGGGCCGGAGCCACCTTGCCGGCCATGTTCACCAGCGGGAAGTTGTACGAGGTGACGCAGGCCACCACCCCCACCGGCTGGCGGTTGACCATGCCGCCGATGATCCCGCCCGGGGCCAGGGGGGTGGCCCCGACGGCCTGGGGCAGCAGCGGGGTCTCCAGCACCCTGGTCGGGTCCTGGGCGTAGTGGTGGAAGCGGACCACGGCCTGGGGCACCTGCAGGCGCGAGCCCACGGCGGCCGTGGCCCCGGTCTCGGCGATCACCAGCGGCAGCAGCTCCTTGGCCCTGGCCCGGATGGCCTCGGCTGCCTTGCGGAGGAGGGCGCACCGCTCGGCCACCGGGATGGCGGCCCAGCCAGGCAGGGCCTCCCGGGCCGCCGCCGCGGCGTCCCGGGCGTCGCCGGCGGAGGCGTCGGGGGCCCGGCCCACCACCTCCTCGGTGGCCGGGTTGACCACGTCGTAGGTGCCGCCCGAGGCGTCGACCCACTTGCCGCCGATGAAGAGCTGGTGCTCGTCGTGGGTCATGGGTGCCTCCTCGATCCGACTCGATCCGACGGCTGGCGGTTGGCGGACCCGACCTGACGGGTCGTCACATTCTGCGCCGCCAGGTGGTGCGCTCGCCAATGGTGGCGGGGTGGAGGTGGCCCGGGAGGATCTGACCGGCGCGGGCCGGGTGTGGTCTCAGGCTCGGCATCTGAAGGGCCGGCGACGCTAAGATTTGTGACACTGTGCCGTTTCGTAATCTTACGGTGACGGTGAAGCTTCCGTTCATCGAATTAGAGGGCGGTTGGGAACCCAACCAGGCGGAGCGTGACGCGGCCTGGGAACTGTACGTCGAACTCGTCACTCGCGTCTCGGTGGTGGGTCTCGGACCAGACGAAGGTCTCCTCCGGGAGGCGCTTGATTCCTTCTACTCGCTGTTCGGGAGCACGCGCGACATCTTGCGCAAATACGGGCCATCCGTCGCCAGGCCCTCTCGAAGAACCAGCCTGTCCTTTGGGAACATCGCCGTTGAGGTCCTCAATCGGGTCGTCCGGCCGATGCTCGCCACCTGGCACCCGCGGCTTGAAAGGTACGAGCGGGCGTGCCCAGAGGACGTATCGGTGGCCGAGCACGAGCGGAACTGGACGCAAGCCGCCGAGCTACGGGAGGCCATTGACGCCACTCGGGTGATGCTGGTGGAGTACGCGTCCCTCCTCGGAGAGGTGTGTGGGGCACCGGGCCTCGTCGATGCCGCCAACGCAAACGGCGGACCGGCCGTTCCACCGGCACAGCCCGGTGAACCCTCGCGGACACGGTGACGTCGGGTCCGGTGACCGGTGGGTGTGGCGTCATCAAATTGAACGACCATGAAAGCGAGGTGGCCGGTGGGGAGCTCGAGAATTGGGGTGTTCTGCGACGTTGACGAGGTGCTTACCGAAGTGCCGGTTAACATGCAGCTGGCGAGGCTGCTCGAGGTGAGCAAGCAGCTCAAATTGATCGAAGATCAGTTCCGAAGAGACGGCAGCACGATCGCCTTCAACGAGAAGTTCATACCGCTCTTCCGCGGCGCCCAGTTCAACAGGATCAAGGCCGCCGAATGCTATGGGTCGGTGCAGCTTCGAAATAGAGCTTCCGAGTTGCTGAAGCTCAGAGGCGTGGACATGTACCTGGTGAGCAGCGGCCCCAGTTACTACCTCGACATCCTGGCCAACAAGCACACAATTGACATCGACTCGCGTTGTATATATTCACGCTACAACTTCGATGACGATGGCGCGCTCTCTTCGAAAAATCATTTGGCGGTCGGGGAAGCCTCCAAGAAGGCCTACGTGAAGGACCGAGCGAAGGACTATGACCTCACGATCGGGATCGGCAACAGCATCCTGCTCGATGGCGCGTTTCTGGCGCAGTGCACCGTCGCCTTGCTGGTCGGATCACTGGAGCCAGGGTACCTCTGTGTCAACCAACTCGACCCGATCATCGACCTGATCGATGGCTTGAGGGACTCGATCTCCGGCCGGTGACTTCCCATCAGGTATTCCTGAGCCGGCCCACGAGGGTGTCGGTGGCCCAGCAGTGGTTCTGTCGTGCACTGGAGGGAGTCTTTTCGAAGAACCGGCTAGAGATCCGCACGGTGGGCGTCCAAGACTTCGGGGTCGATTCCCCACTGGCTCAGGTGCTCGAGATCATGAAAACCTGCGATGGGGCGTGCATCCTGGGCATGGAGCAGGTTCGGTGTACTGAGGTGGTAATGAAGCCGGGAACGAAGTACCAGCGAGCGGTCACCGATGTCGCCTTCGCCACGCCGTGGAACCAGCTCGAGGCAGGCATGGCGCTCATCCTCGGGTTGCCTCTCTTCGTCATCTGCGAGGAAGGCATCACGGAGGGAATATTCGACGATGGCGTGGGTGACGTCTTCTGTCATCGGCTCCCCACCAAGGGTCGCGAAAAGTGGCTCACCAGCCCGTCGTTCGTGCAACCGCTCGCGAAGTGGATCAGAAGGATGGACGAGGCGCCACCGCGCCGGGGCACCATGCGTGGCGAAAGGTAGCTGCTGCTGAGCCCCTACCGGGCAGCGGGCGGGTGGTCGTTGCCTTGGTCGCCGTCCGGCCCCCGCCGCGGGCCGGTGGTGAACCCGAACCCGCCCGGCCCGGCGAACCCGCCGCCGCGCTGCCAGGTGACGCCCCACCGTTGCCCGGGACCGATCACCTCCGACCGGGCGTCGATGGCCTCGCCGGCATGGGCCAGCAATCCCTCGGCCCGGTGGTGGACCACCGCGGTCTGCACCCCGTAGGTGACGCCCAGCCAGAGCAGGAGGCTGGCCGAGACGATCCCGCTGGGACCGTGGAGGGCGGTGATCCACTCCTGCGCGCCGTAGTGGAGGGCGATCGACACCAGCCACAGCAGGATCGTGAACCACGTCCCCTGGCGTAGCACCAGCCCCTCGACCCGCCAGAGCTTCACGGTCACCGCCCGGACCGCTCCGAGGACCACCGCCCCGGCCACGAAGCTGAGGGCCAACACGCCCACCGCCCCGGCCGGCACGTGGCGCGTCCCGGTGTAGTCCACCAGTTCGATCAGCCCCACCACGGCCAGGATCGCCGGCAGGCGCAGGGTCAGGTGCGGACGGACGCGCCGCACCTTGACCTGGCGGTAGAGGACCCAGGCGACCAGCAGGACGTCGACGGCGATGGCGAAGGTCATCCCCGACGACCCTACCTGTCACCGTCACCCGTCCAGCAGCGGCCCCACCAGCTCGCCGAAGGCCGACACCTGCTCGCAACACTCCTCCACCGACCGGGCCATGCCCCGCACCTGAAGGTGGTGCACGCCCATGGCCACCAGCTCCCGCATCGAGTCGGCCACCTCCTCGGGGCTGCCCCGCAGCACGTACGGCGGCAGCTCCCACCCCGGGTCGCCGGGCGCACCACCGCCCACAGCACCCCCGCCCACCAGGTAGAAGGGCTCGGCGATGGTGCCCACGTCGATCGGGGCCCCGCCCCGCAGCGCCTCCCGCCAGCGGCGCAGCTCGGCGATCTGGCCCGGCAGGTCCCGGCGCCGGGTGCCCTGGGGCAGCCAGCCGTCGCCCAGGGCGGCGGCCCGGCGGATGGCCGGCCGGCTGGAGCCGCCGACCCAGATCGGTGGGCGCGGCTGCTGGACCGGCCGGGGGGCCACCCCCAGCTCGCTGGCCGGCCAGCGTGGGCCGGGCAGCACCGGGAACTCCTCGGTGAAGGCCAGGGCCAGCGCGGCCACCGCCTCGTCGGTGTCCCGGCCCCGCCGTTCGAACGACCCTTCGCCGGCCAGCAGCTCGTACTCCTCGGCCACGTGCCCGGCGCCGACACCCACCACCAGCCGGCCCCCGGAGAGCCGGTCCAGCGTGCACAGCTCCTTGGCCGCCCGCAACGGGTGGCGTTGGCCGACCACCAGCACGTGGGAGAGGAGCCGCACCCGCTCGGTGATCCCGGCCAGCCAGCCCAGGGTGGCCACCGCGTCGTACCAGACGGTGCCCATGGCGTCGGCCAGCCGGCGGGGGATGGCGGTGTGGTCGCACACGCCCAGGTAGAAGTAGCCGGCGGCCTCGGCGGCCCGGGCCACCCGCTCGATCTCGACCGGCCCGGCCCGGGTCTCCCACTCGGCCGTGTACACCGTCGACTGGGACTGGACCGGGAGCTGCATGCCGTACACCGGGCGGCCCTCGGGCACGATCGACACCAGGTCGGCGGGCGGTTCCACCACTGGCTCAGTCATAGCGATCGGGCCACCAGCTCGGCCAGGGCGTCGAGCGGGCCGAGCGACGACGCCAGCATCCGGGCCCGCATCAGGTAGAGATGCACCGGCACTTCCCAGGTGAAGCCCATGCCGCCGTGCACCTGGATGGCCGCCTTGGCATTGGCCACGGCCGCCTCGGCTCCGAGCAACGCCCCACCGGCGGCCGCACGGTCGGCGTCGCCCACGCCGGGCTGGTCGACGGTGCAGGCCGCCGCCTGGACCGCGGCCCGCGCCGACTCGGCCCGCACCAGCATGTCGGCGCAGAGGTGCTTGACCGCCTGGAACGAGCCGATGGGCCGGCCGAACTGTTCTCTCTCCTTGGCGTAGGCCACGGCCAGGTCGCAGGCGGCGGCGGCGATGCCCACGCAGAGGGCGCCGGTGAGGATGCGGGCCTCCCGTTGCCAGCGCTCCGCTGCCCCGCTCCCGGCCGGGGCGCCCACCGTCGGCACCTC
>JASHWO010000150.1 GCA_030044045.1 Acidimicrobiales bacterium | reverse complement strand
CCCGGTGAAGGCCAGCGTGGCTTCGGGGGGCAGCACCGGTGTCGTGGCAGGAGGCACGGCCGGGGTGGGGGGAGGGGTGGCGGGGGGCGCCGGGGGCGTGACAGCCACCTCGGGTAGGGCCACGGTGGCTGTCGGCGCCGGGGTGAGGGTCGAGATGACCGCGGTGCAGTGCCAGGCCGGGTCGGGCTGGTAGCCGCTCGGGACCGTGACCTCGTGCATGCACCAGGCGGACCCCGCCGGCACCGACCAGGTGGCGATGCCCTGTGTGTCGGTGGTCGACAGGCCGTCGTACCAGTCCCCGGCGGGCAGGGGGATGCCGTTCGGATCCGGCCGCGGCGCCCAGCCCGGGGGAGGGGTGCCCTGGCCCACCAGCTCGTAGGTGGCGCCGGGGATCACCTGGTGGGGGTCGGTGGCGTTGAACTTCCAGCCGTAGACGTCGACTGTGGCCAGCGTCTCGGGGACGGCCACCGTCGTTGTCGGCGCCGGCGTGGCAGCGGTGATCACCGCCGTGCAGTGCAGCGCCGGGTCGAGGGTGTAGTCGACCGGTGCCGCGACCTCCCTGAAGCACCAGGCGTAGCCGGCGGGCACGGTGAAGTGCAGGTCGCCGCTGGCGGAGGTGGTGCCCCGGGCCCACCAGGTGTCCCCCGGCTCGCTAGCCGCGCCGGCCGGCAGCCGTCCCGCAGGCCCGGGGGGTGGCCCGGTCCCTTCCACGTAGAGGTCGTAGACCGCCCCGGGTATCCCGGTGTCGGGGACGGCCGAGTTGAACTTGTGGGCGCTCACGGTGACCATGGCCGGGGCGTCGGCCACGACGAGGGTGGCGGTGGCGGGCGGTGTGCCCACCGCCCCGGTGAGCACCGGGGTGCAGTGCTCGGTGGCATCGGGCACGAAGTTGGCCGGGGCCTGCTGCTCGACCGCGCAGTAGGCGTAACCGGGGAGCTGGAGGGGGAAGGTGGCCAGGCCGCCTGTCCCCGTGGTGGCCTGGGCCACCCAGGTGAGGCCGGGCTCGACCGGCACCCCGGCCGGCGGAGTGGGTGCGTTCGGGCCGGTGCCCCCGTCCTCCCGGTAGAGGTCGAAGACAGCGCCGGGGAGGACCACGGTGGGGTCGGCGGCGTCGACCTTCTCCACCTGGATCTCGACGAACTGGCCGGGGTCGGTCACGGTGACGGGCTGGGCCGGCTGGGCGTTGTCGGCGGTGAAGCAGCCGGTGGCCCCGCTGGCCAGGCCGGGCGGCGCCGTCACCTCCTGCCAGCAGTAGGCCTGGCCGGACACGAGCACGGCAGCGGTGGTGCAGGTCCCGGCGGCTGTGGTCGTGCAGGTGGCCACCGGTGTGCCGCCGTAGGTGGTGCCGGCCGTCACGTCGATCACCGCGCCGGCCAGGACGAGCTGTGTCGGGTTGACGTTGCCCGTGGCCACCTTCTGGAAGCTGGCGGCGACCAGCAGCGGGTCGGTGAAGGTCAGGCTGGCCGTGGCCCCGGGGTCGACGGTCACCTCCTGCACCGGGTCGGGCGAGGGCAGGTAGTAGCCGGGAGGGGCGCTGACCTCGGTCACCTGGTAGTTCCCCGGGAGGAGCCCTGTGCCGTCGGTGCCGGGCGGCGAGCATGTCCCTGTGGCGGTGGTGGTGCAGTCGCCCACGTCCACCGGGTACGAGCCGCTGCCGGTCGGGTCGTAGCGGACGTCGAAGACGGCACCGGCCAGGGGGTCGCCCGTCTCGGCGTCGACCTTCTCGATGCGCAGGCTCCCCGGGACGATCGGATCGGCAGCCGTCGTGGCGGTCGTGGCGTGTCCTGCGGTGACGTCCACTGTCCAGGGAGCGACCGTGCCGTAGCCGGGAGGGGCCGTGGTCTCCACCAGGTGGTAGGTGCCGGGGACCAGGCCGGTCAAGACGTTGGTCTCACCCCCTGTAGCCACAGTGAGGGTGCCCACGGTGGTGGTGGCCGGTGCCGGCCCGCTCACACTGAAGGCGGCGCCGGTCACCGGCCAGTAGGCGGTGTCGTTGCCGGTCTTGGTGAGCTGGAGGCTGCCCAGCAGGTCGTCGCCGAAGGTCACCGAGGCCGTCGCCGTGGCCCCGGGGTCGAGGTAGACGGCCTGGACCGGATCGGGCGAGGGCAGCCAGTACCCGGGCGGGGCGGCCGTCTCGGTCACCTGGTACCAGCCGGGCAGCCAGCCCCCCGCCGCGTTCTCGTCCGGGGGCTGGCAGATCCCCGACCCCCCGGTGGTGCAGCTCCCGAGAGCTTGGTCGTACACGCCGTTGTTGGCCGCGTCGTAGGCGAAGGCGAAGGTGGCCCCGGCCAGGGGCTGGCCGGTGGTGGCGTCGACTTTCTCGGCCCCGAGCTGGGCGGCCAGCACCGGCTCCTCGTAGGCGCCGGAGAAGGTGGCTGTGGTGTTCCTGCCGGCAAACGCGGTGACCGTCTGGTCCGGCGCCAGGCCATAGCCCGGTGGGGCTGCGGATTCGTGGATCACGTACTGGGTGCCCGTGTTCGCCGCTGGAAGTGTCAGTGACGCCCCGGTTGTGCCCGACGAGTTCGTGGTGAGGGTGTCGAGCACGGTGCCCGAGGTGGTCTCGATCTGGAATTGGGCTCCGCCCGGCCCGTAGTAGGCGCCGTCGGGCACTGTCTTGTGGATCGAGATGCTGCCGGTGAGCATCGAGGTGGTTTTGGCCACGCCCCCGAACCCCGTTGTCAGGACCTCGCTGGCCCCCGAGACCATCATGGTCTGACCCCCGGAGCCCCCGGGCGCGGCGTACGCCGGCGGCGCCGTCCCCACGGCGTTGTTCACGACCGAGATGTGCTGGGCCGAGAAGACGCCACCGAACCCCGACGGCACACCGTCGATGTTCCAGGTGAAGGAGATCTGCCCGGCGGCGTTGGTCGTCCCGGCCAGCCAGGAGAAGTTCGAGATCTGGTTGGCGGCCGGCCCACCGGTGGGGGGTGCGGTGAGCTGGAGCCCGCCCACGCCGTTGCCGGTGGCCGAGGTGACGGTGACCGTCCCCGAGTAGTTCTGGCCGGTCTGGAATGTCGATCCTGAGGGTGGGGACATTGTGAGGCGGATCGACCACGGCCCGGCGTAGGTGACCATGTACTGCTCGATCAGGCCTACCAGGGCGCCTGGGCCCTGCGAG
>JASHWO010000013.1 GCA_030044045.1 Acidimicrobiales bacterium | reverse complement strand
ACCGGATCGAGTTCTGATCTGAGCCGGCGTCCTCATATTGGATACCGAACGGTGCTCCTTACTCAAGGACACCTTTCATAATCTCGACGGCGCCACTAGGGACAATGGGCTCCGATTGGTTGGCTTTTCGTGTCATCAATCTCGTGGAGGTGGCGGGAATCGAACCCGCGTCCTCCGGTCTCTCAATGGGCCTTCTCCGAGCGCAGCCGGCAGGGGATTGTCGGGGGCGCCGCCACTGCCGGCGGCTGCGACGCCCCGTATCCGGCACGATGTCCCTGCCGGCCGGCCGGAGCGGCCGTCAGGTGAGCCCTACGAGATGACGCCCGTGAACCAGCCCGTAGGGCCGGGGCTGGACGGACGACGCTACCTAGGCAGCGTACGCGAGCTGAGGCTCGGCGTTTGTTTTTGGTTCCGGCTCTTTAACGTGGCTCCGGAGACCACGGCTCGCTTCTCCCACCTCGACAACCAGAGTCGAGACCAATCACCCCCTTGTCCGGGTACCTCCAGCCGCCCGCTCCGGGCAGCCCCACCAGCCTACCCGGCCCACCGGTGACGGGGCCCGCCGGACCTCGTCACCCCATCGCCCGCCAGCGCTGGGCATCCCGGGCGGCCCGGGCTGCCTCGCGGTCCGCCTCCCGGGAGAGGATGGCCTGGCGCTTGTCGTGGAGCCGGCGGCCCCGGGCCAGGGCCAGCTGTACCTTGGCCCTGCCGTCGCGGAAGTAGAGGGAGAGCGGCACCAGGGTCAGGGCCTGCTGCTGGGTCCGGCCCATCAGCTCGTCGATCTCCTTGCGGTGGACCAGCAGCTTGCGCCGCCGGTCGGGATCGTGGGCGCCGAGCCCGGTGGCGAACTGCCACGGCGGGATGTGCACCCCGTACAGCCAGAGCTCGCCGTCGGCCACCCGGGCGTAGGCGTCGGCCAGCTGGGCCTTGCCCTCCCGGAGCGACTTCACCTCGCTGCCCTGGAGGACGATCCCGCACTCGTAGGTCTCCAGCACGTCGTAGTCGTGCCGGGCGCGGCGGTTGGAGGCCACGGTCCGGTCGCCGGACCGCCCCGCCGCCTCCCGGGCCGCTGCCCGCTTGGCCACCGTCTTCTTGGCCCGAGCCATCGCCGCCCGACGATACCGCCCTCCCCCGGACCGCTGACCGACTGCCACTGGTGGCCCCGACCGCCGCCGGCCGCCACCCGGCTGCCTGGTGCCACCCGGCCCGCCGGCCATCCGCATCCGCGGCCCACGCGGCCGCGGCCCACGCATCCGCGGCCCCGACCCCCACCCCCGTTACGATCGGCCGCGATGCTCCGCCTGCCCCACGACTGCTACCTCCAGATGGTCGGGCACTGCATCGTCGGCCTCCCGGACGAGGCGTGCGGCCTCCTCGCTGGCGATCCTCGCACCGGCGAGGTCGTCTCCTGCTACCCGACCCGCAACGCCGCCGCCTCGGCCAAGCTGTACACGGTCGACTCCCGGGAGCTGCTATCGGCCGACCGAGACGCCGAGGCCCACGGCACCGAGCTGATCGGGGTGTTCCACTCTCATACCCACACCGACGCCTACCCGTCGCCCACCGACGTGGCCCAGGCGCCCGACCCCGGCTGGCACTACGTGCTGGTCTCCCTGCGCGACACCCACCCGGTGGTGCGCAGCTACTCGATCGTGGACGGGCGGATCGACGAGGAGTCGGTGGTGGTGCTCCAGCACGAGCTGCGGGCCAGCTGACCCCCGACCCCGACCCCGACCCAGCCCCCAGCTCCGCCCCTGCTCCAGCACCCCCGGTCTCCGCTCCCGATAGAATCCGGACCAGACCGGTCAAGATTTGAGGGAGGCACCGTGCCCGTCGACGTCCGCTTGCCCACCGTGCTGCGCGCCCAAGCCGGCGGCCAGTCCACGGTGGCCGTGGAGGGCGCCACCATCGGCGACGTGCTCGACGACCTGGTGGCCCGCTACCCCGGCATCGCCGGCCAGATCCTCGACGCCGAGGGCGGCCTGCACCGCTTCGTCAACGTCTACGTGAACGACGACGACGTGCGCTACCTCTCCCTCCTGGACACCCCGGTGGCTCCCGGCGACCAGGTGTCGATCCTGCCCGCCGTGGCCGGGGGCTGAGCCGCCACCCGTGGTCGCCTACGACAGCATCCTCGGCCTGGTCGGCAACACGCCGATGGTGGAGGTCAGCCAGCTCAGCCCGAACCCGGCCGCCCGCATCCTGGTGAAGCTGGAAGGCCGGAACCCGGGCGGCTCGGTGAAGGACCGGGTGGCCCTCTCCCTGGTGGAGCAGGCGGAGAAGGACGGTGTGCTCACGCCTGGCCGGCCGGGCCAGGTGCTGATCGAGCCGTCCTCCGGCAACACCGGCATCGGCCTGGCCATGGTCTGCCGGGTCAGGGGCTACCACCTGAAGGTGGTCCTGCCCACCAATGTGTCGGCCGAGCGCCGCCAGCTCCTCGACCTGTGGGGGGCCGAGGTGATCGAGTCGCCGGGGGCCGAGGGGTCGAACGGGGCGGTCCGCCTGGCCCGGCGCCTGGCCGACGAGCACCCCGAGTGGGTCTTCCTCTACCAGTACGCCAACCCGGCCAACCCGAAGGCCCACTACGAAGGGACCGGGCCGGAGATCTGGCGGGACTGTCCGGAGATCACCCACTTCGTGGCCGGCCTGGGCACCTCGGGCACCCTGCTCGGAGCCGGCCGTTACCTGAAGGAGCAGAACCCCGACGTCCAGGTATGGGCGGTCGAGCCCCCGGCCGGGGAGCAGGTCGACGGCCTGCGGAACCTGGACGACGGCTACATCCCCCCGATCTTCGAGGAACTGGGCGGGGCCGCGCTGCTCGACCGCAAGACGGTGGTCCGCCCCCGGGAGTCCGTCGAGTGGACCCGCCGGCTGGCCGACGCCGGGCTCTTCGTGGGGCTGTCGTCGGGGGCGGCCTTTGCGGGGGCGGTCCGGTGCGCCGGCCTGGTCCCGCCCGGCCGGGAGGCGGTGATCGTGGTGATCTCGGCCGACGACGGCTGGAAGTACCTCTCCACCGGGGCCTGGACCGGCGACATCGACGAGGTGGTGGCCCGGGCCTCGTCGATCATCTACTTCTAGGCCCTCTGGGATGACCGCCCCCGCGGGCCCCGGCGCCGAGCGCGGCGGCCTGCACCCTCCGGGCGGGCTCCGCACGCTGACCGTGCTGGGCTGCGACGGCAGCTACCCGGGCCCGGGTGGTGCCGGCAGCGGCTACCTGGTGCAGGCGGGCGGCACCGCCCTCTGGCTGGACGCCGGCCCCGGTACCTTCGCCAACCTCCAGCGGGTCTGCGACCCGGCGATCGTGGACGCGGTGGTGCTCTCCCACGAGCACCCCGACCACTGGACCGACCTCGAGTCGTTCGCCGTGTGGCGCCGCCAGCACGGCGGGCTGCCACCGGTGCCGGTCTACGCTCCGCCGGGGCTGCGCCGGCGCAGCTACTACGCCGGCGACCCCGGCCTGGCCTGGGCGGAGGTGGCGCCGGCCGACCGGGTGGTGGTGGGCGGGCTGGTGTGCGGCTTCGTGGCCACCGACCACGGGCCGCCCACCCTGGCCGTGCGCCTCGACCCTGCCGGCCAGGGGGCCGAGGACCTCTCGGGTTCGCTGGCCTACTCGGCCGACTCCGGGCCCGACTGGTCGCTGGAGGAGCTGGGCCACGGCATCGGCACCGCCCTGTGCGAGGCCACGTACCTGCGGGACCGGGAGGGGGCCTTCCACCACCTGAGCGGGCGCCAGGCGGGGGCCATGGCCGCGGCGGCCGGGGTGGGGCGGCTCGTGGTCACCCACCGGTGGCCTACGGTGTCGGCCGGCGCCCTGGCCGACGAGGCCGACGAGGGGTTCGGCCGCCCCGTCCACCAGGCGGCGGTGGGCCGGGTCTTCGAGTGGTGACCGGCGGCAGGGCCCGCCGGCTGGTGCCGGCCAGCAGGCCGGGGGAGAGGTGGTGCGGGTGACGGCGAGCGAGCAGCCGGCAGGCAACCGAGGTGGCTCCGGGCCGGGAGGCAGTGGCGGGGGCGCCAGCGGGCCGGGAACGGCCGGCACCGGCGCGGCAGCCACCGGTGGGCCGGGTGGCGGCCCGGCTGCCGGCCAGGTCCCGGATCCCCGCACGCTGAGGAGCGATGGGCGGGCCCTGGACGAGCTGCGGTCCGTCGCCTTCGACCGAGACTTCACCGTGTTCGCCCCGGGCTCGGTGCTGGTGTCGATGGGGCGGACCCGGGTGCTGTGCACCGCCTCGGTGGAGGAGCGGATCCCGCCGTGGCTCCGCGGCCGGGGCCAGGGCTGGGTCACCGCCGAGTACTCGATGCTCCCCGGGTCGACCGCCGAGCGGGCCGCCAGGGAGGCGGCCAAGGGCAAGCAGTCCGGTCGCACCCAGGAGATCCAGCGCCTGGTGGCCCGGTCGCTCCGGGCGGTGTGTGACCTGGTGGCGCTGGGCGAGATGCAGGTCACGGTGGACTGCGACGTGCTCCAGGCCGACGGCGGCACCCGCACGGCGTCGATCTGCGGGGCCTACGTGGCCCTGCACGACGCCTTCACCCGGCTGCAGGCCCGGGGGCAGCTCAGCCGCCACCCGCTGACCGACGCCGTGGCCGCGGTGTCGGTGGGCGTCGTCGACGGCGTGCCCATGCTCGACCTCCCCTACGCCGAGGACTCCCGGGCCGAGGTGGACATGAACGTGGTGATGACCGGGTCCGGCCGGTTCGTGGAGGTGCAGGGCACGGCCGAGGGGCAGGCCTTCAGCCGCGGCGAGCTGGACGAACTACTGAGCCTGGCCGAGGGCGGCATTGCCCACCTGCTGGCCGCCCAGGCGGCAGTGCTGGCCGACCCGCCGGCATCCCGGTGACCGCGGCCGAGCCGCCGCCTGCCGCCGCCTGCCCGCCGCTGCGGCTGGTGCTGGCCACGGCCAACCCGGACAAGGCGGCCGAGATCGCCGACATCCTGGCCGCCGCCGGTTCGGTCGAGCTGCTGCCCCGCCCCCCCGAAGTGGGCGACGTCGAGGAGACGGGCGAGACCCTGCTGGACAACGCCCGGTTGAAGGCCCGGGCGCTGGCCGGGGTCACCGGCCTGCCGGCCGTGGCCGACGACACCGGCCTGGAGGTCGACGCGCTGGGCGGCGAGCCGGGGGTGTACTCGGCCCGCTACGCCGGGGAGGGCGCCACCTACGCCGACAACGTGGCCAAGCTCCTGGCTTCGCTGGCCGCCCTCGTCGACGTCGACGGGGACCGGCGGGCCCGGTTCCGCACGGTGGCCCTGGTGGCCTGGCCCGACGGGACCGAGACCTGGGCCGAGGGGTCGGTCGAGGGCACCATCACCCCGGAGGTCCGGGGCAGCGCCGGCTTCGGCTACGACCCGGTGTTCGTGCCCGACGAGGGCGACGGGCGCACCTTCGCCGAGATGCGCCCGGAGGAGAAGCACGGCCTGTCCCACCGGGGCCGGGCCTTCCGGGCCCTCGCTCTGTTGTTGAGCCCGGCCGGGGCCCCACAGCAGCCCTCTTGATGGCGACCTCCTCCGATGCACGGGGACCCCAGCCCCGTGCCGGCCGTAGCTGCTGAGCCCGCCTCGCCACGCCGGCTGACCAGACACTAGCATTGCTAGCATCGATAGCATGCGGAGGTGGCAGCGATGGCAACGCTGACGATACGGGGGCTCGGCGACGAGACCAAGGCACGACTGCGGGTGCAGGCCGCCCGACACGGCCGCTCGATGGAGGCCGAGGTCCGTGAGATCCTGGACCGAGCGCTCGCTCCGTCGTCCCCGCCTCGTGGCCTGGGCAGCGCCATCCATGCCATGGTCATGGAAGTAACGAACGGTGAGGGGATCGAGCTCGAGTTGCCATCGAGAAAGAGCCGTCCCCGATACGCGGTGTTCGACACATGATCGTCATGGACACGAACGTGCTCTCAGAGATCGTCCGGGCGGCGCCTGCACCTCAAGTCTTCGAATGGTATGACTCGCTCGATGCGGGCGATGTGTTTACGACTGCGGTGACGGTGGGTGAGCTGCTCTACGGCGTGGAGCGACTCCCGGCCGGACGTCGCAGGTCGCAGCTTGCCGTAGTCGTGCACAAGATCGTGCACGACGCTTTGGCCGGTCATGTGATCCCGTACGACCTGGATGCAGCGGCTGAATTCGCCATCGTGATGGCCGATCGCGAACGAATCGGTAGATCCATCGACGGACCCGACGCGCAGATTGCTGCAATATGCAGGAGTCGTGGTGCGGTCTTGGCGACGCGAGACACGTTGGACTTCGAGACAACCGGGGTCGACGTGCTCGATCCCTGGGAGACGGGCTGACCGGGCCGTCAGGCCGCCGGCTCCGAGGGGGCCGCTGACTTCTTGGGCGGGCGCCAGAAGGTGGCCAGCAGGCCGGCCGCTCCCAGGCCGCCGGCCCCCACGGCGATACCGAAGCCGGGCCAGCCCCACAGGTCCTGGAGGGTGTGGACCTGGCCGTCGATGCTCCATTGGCCCGGGCCGAGCGTGGCCACCACGATCCCCATGAGGGTGAGGGTCATCACGTACTCCCAGCCCTCGCCGGGCCGGAAGATGAAGAAGCCGTTCTTGCGGTGGTTGGTGATCCAGGCCACCAGCATGACCCCGACCACCCCGGCGCCCCCTAGGGGGGTGAGCAGGCCCAGGACCAGC
>JASHWO010000149.1 GCA_030044045.1 Acidimicrobiales bacterium | reverse complement strand
GTCCGGGGGGCGGCGAGCCCGCACTGCCTGTCGGCAGGACCTCTATGCCGTGGTGGCCGGCGGGGGGACGGGCGGGCATGCGCTGCCGGCGCTGGCCGTGGCCCGGGCCCTGGCCGAGCGGGGCCACGACCGTCGCGGCATCGAGCTGGTGGGCTCCCGCCGGGGCCCGGAGGGCCCGCTCCTGGAGGGGGAGGGGTTCGAGGTGACCCTCCTCCCGGGCCGGGGCCTCTCCCGCCAACTGTCGGTGGCCGCCCTGGCGGCCAACGTGGAGGCGGCGGTGGGGGTGGGCCGGGCGGTGGTGCAGACGGTGGCGGCCATGGTACGGCGGCGGCCGCAGGTGGTGGTGTCGCTCGGCGGCTATGCCAGCTTCGCCCCGGCCCTGGCGGCGTTGGTCCTGCGGGTGCCGCTGGTGCTGGTCAACATCGACGCCGTGCCCGGGCTGGTCCACCGGGTGCTGGGTCGTTTCGCCGTGGCCAGCGCCGTGGCCTTCCCCGGGACGCCGTTGCCCCGGGCCGTGGTGACCGGCACCCCGGTCCGTCGGGAGGTGCAGGCGGTGGACCGCTCGCCGGTGTCGGCCGCCCGGGCCCGGACCGCGCTCGGGCTGCCGGCCGACCGCACCACGGTGGGGGTGTTCGGCGGGTCGCTCGGCGCCCGCCGGATCAACCGGGCCACGGTGGACCTGGCCCAGCACTGGGCCGGTCGGGACCGGCTGGCCCTCTACCACGTCACCGGCCGCCGGGACTGGGACGAGCTCCCCACCCCCACCCGACCCCCTGGCGGGTCCAACGACCCAGCCACGGCCGGCGTGGGGCTGGGGCCCCACGTCCCGGAGGAGCCGGGGGTTGGGGCCCCCGGCGGGCTTATTTACCAGCGCGTGCCTTTCGAGCGGCACATGGCCACCCTCTACGAGGCGGCCGACGTGGTGGTCTGCCGGGCTGGCGCCACCACCTCGGCGGAGCTGGTGGTGGCCGGGGTGCCCAGCGTGCTGGTGCCGTTGCCGGGGGCACCGGGCGACCACCAGACCCGAAATGCCGAGGCCCTGGTGGCGGCCGGAGCGGCTGTGCTGGTCCCCGACGAGGCGTGCGACGCCGACCGGCTGGCGGCCGTGCTGGACGAGCTGCTGGCCGACCCGGCGCGGCTGCAGGCGATGGGGGAGCGGGCCCGTACGCTGGGCCACCCGGACGCCGCCGACCGGGTGGCCGACCTGGTGGAGGCCCATGCCCGCTGATCCCGTTCCCGACCTCTCGTCGCCCCGCCGGATCCACGTGGTGGGCGCCGGGGGCGCCGGGATGAGCGCCATCGCCACCGTGCTGGCCGCCATGGGCCACGAGGTCACCGGCAGCGACCTGAAAGCCTCCCCGGTGGTGGCCCGGCTCCGCTCGCTGGGCGTCGACGTCCGCGTCGGCCACCGGGCCGACCAGGTGGGCCGGGCCGACCTGGTCACCTTCTCCCCGGCCGTGGGCCCGGGCAATCCCGAGCTGGTGGAGGCCGGCCGGCGGGGCGTCGCCGTGGTGCGGCGGGCCCAGATGCTGGCGGCCATCGCCGGCACCCGCCGCTGCCTGGCCGTGGCCGGCACCCACGGCAAGACCACCACCTGCAGCATGCTGGCGCTGATGCTGGTGGAAGCCGGGCTGCGTCCCTCTTTTCTGATCGGGGCCGACGTGAACGAGATCGGGTCGAACGCCGTGTGGGACTCGGGCGAGTGGCTGGTCCTGGAGGCGGACGAGAGCTACGGCTCCTTCGAGGCGCTGCGCCCGGAGATCGCCGTGCTGGCCAACGTCGAGCCCGACCACCTCGACCACTACGGGTCGTTCGAGGCCCTGTATGACGCCTTCGGTCGCTTCCTGGGGGCGGCCGGCGGTGCCCGGGTGGTGGGCGCCGACGACCCCACGGCCGCCGGGCTCGGCCGGGACCACGGCGCGGCCAGCGTGGGCCTGGCCGACGGGGCCACCTACCGCATGACCGGGCTGTCCCTCGACCGCAGCGCCGCGGCCTTCGACCTCTCGGGCCCACAGGGCCGGCTCGGCCGGCTGGAGGTCCCGGTGCCGGGCCTGCACAACGCCCGCAACGCCGCCCTGGCCGCGGTGGCCGCCCTGGCCGCCGGGGCCGGGCTCGCCCCGATCACCGCTGCCCTGGCCCGCTTCGCCGGGGTGCCCCGGCGCTTCGAGTTCCGCGGCGAGGCCCACGGCGTGACCTTCGTCGACGACTACGCCCACCTGCCGAGCGAGGTTCGGGCGGCCCTGGCGGCCGCCCAGAGCGGCGGCTGGCCGCGAGTGGTGGCCGTGTTCCAGCCCCACCGCTACACCCGCACCGCCGCCCTGGCGGCGGCGTTCGCCCACGCCTTCGACCAGGCCGACGTGGTGGCCGTGACCGACGTGTACGGCGCCGGCGAGCGGCCGGTGCCGGGAGTGTCGGGCAAGCTGGTGGCCGACGCCGTGGCCGCCGCCGACCCCTCCCGGCCCGTGCTCTACGCGCCGACCCGGGACGAGCTCCGGATCAGCGTGGCGTCGCTGTTGCGGCCCGGCGACCTCTGCTGCACGCTCGGCGCCGGCGACCTCACCACCCTGCCCGACGAGCTG
>JASHWO010000148.1 GCA_030044045.1 Acidimicrobiales bacterium | reverse complement strand
GGCCCGCTCCCGATGCCGGGCGTGGCCGCGCCGTACCCCGGCTACGGGCCCGCCCCGGTGAGCGACGCCGCGGCCTACGGCTGGCCGGCCTACCCCACGGAGCCGGCCTGGCGGCACCACCGGGTGGTCGGCACCCTGCTGGTGGTGCTCGGCCTGGCCGGCCTGGTGTGGGGGGTGGGCGAGCTGTTCGCCGCCCTGGCCCTGAACGGCAGCCCGGTCTACCCCCACGACGAGCAGGTCGGCGCCTGGCTGGTCACGGCCGGGATCCTGCTGGCCTCGCTGGTCACCATCGCCATCGGCCTGGTGCACCGCCGGTCCTGACCGCCGCGACGGCGCGGCCCACCGGCCGGGCGCTCGCCGGGCACCGCGACCCGGGGGTCAGCGCACCCGGGCCAGCGGGGTCCAGGGCAGGCCGTGGGCCTCGGCCACCGGCCGGCACACCACCGAGCCCTCCACCACGTTCACCCCGAGGCCCAGCGCCGGGTCGTCGCGTGCCGCCGCCCGCCAGCCGCGGCCGGCGATGGCCAGCGTGTACGGGAGGGTGGCGTTGACCAGGGCGTGGGTCGAGCTGTGGGGCACGGCGCCCGGCATGTTGGCCACGCAGTAGAAGGTCGACCCGTGCACCGGGAACGTCGGGTGGGAGTGGGTGGTGGGCCGGGTCGACTCGAAGCACCCGCCCTGGTCCACCGAGAGGTCGACCAGCACCGACCCGGGCGGCATGCGGGCCACCAGCTCGTCGGTGACCAGCACGGGGGCGCGGGCCCCGACCACCAGCACGGCCCCGATCACCACGTCGGCGTCGAGGCACGCCTCCTCGACGGCGTGGGCGCTGGAGGCCACCGTCTCCAGGGCGCCGCGGAAGTGGTGGTCCATCCGGCGCAGGCGCTCCAGGTCGCGGTCGAGCACGGACACGTTGGCGTGCATGCCCACCGCCAGCGTGGCCGCGGCCATCCCGGCCACCCCGGCTCCCAGGATCACCACCTTGGCCCGGGCCACCCCCGGCACCCCGCAGATGAGCGTGCCCCGGCCCCCGCCCGGCCGCATGAGGTGGTGGGCCGCCATGAACGGCGCCATCCGCCCGGCCACCTCGCTCATCGGGGTGAGCAGGGGCAGCGAGCCGTCGGGCAGCCGCACCGTCTCGTAGGCGATGGCCGTGTTGCCGGCGGCCAGCAGGGCGTCGGTGCACGGCCGGGAGGCGGCCAGGTGCAGGTAGGTGAAGAGCACCTGGTCCCGGCGGAGGCCGAGCCGCGGGTACTCCTCGGCCACCGGCTCCTTCACCTTGAGCACCATGTCGGACGCGGCCCAGATCTCGACCGGATCCCCCACGATGGCGGCGCCGGTGGCCACGAGCTCGCCGTCGCCGATGGACGAGCCCTCGCCGGCCCCCTTCTCCACGTAGACGGCGTGGCCGTGGGAAACCAGCTCGCGCACGCCGGCCGGGGTGACGGCCACCCGGTACTCGTCCTCCTTGACCTCCCTGGGCACCCCGACGATCACTGTGCCTCCCTACCCGGAGGGCGCCTCTCCCTGGACAGACAATGGATAGCATGGCAGGCATCCGGGCGGAGAGGGACCCGATGAGCGACGTGGCACCGGCCAGCGGCACGGTCGACGACAACGGCCTGAGCGAGCGGGCGCGGCGCCATCTCTGGCTGCACTTCACCCGGCTCGGTGCGTACGGGCCCCACCACGAGATCCCGGTGATGGTGCGCGGCGAGGGCGCCTACGTCTGGGATCAGCACGGCAGGCGCTACCTCGACGGGCTGAGCGGGCTGTTCACCAGCCAGATCGGCCACGGCCGGCGCGAGCTGGCCGAGGCCGCCGCCAAACAGGCCTCGGAGCTGGCCTACTTCCCGGTGTGGGCCTACGCCCACCCCCGGGCCGTCGAGCTGGCCGAGCGGATCGCCGAGCTGGCCCCGGGCGACCTGAACCGGGTGTTCTTCACCACCGGCGGGTCCGAGGCGGTCGAGTCGGCGTGGAAGCTGGCCCGCCAGTACTTCCGGGTGGTGGGCCAACCGAGCCGGACGAAGGTGATCAGCCGGGACATCGCCTACCACGGGACCACCATGGGGGCGCTGTCGGTCACCGGCATCCCGGCCCTGAAGACCCCGTTCGAGCCGCTGGTGGCCGGCTCGGTGAGGGTGCCGAGCACGAACTTCTACCGCGCCCCCGAGCACGGCGACGACTGGGAGGCGTTCGGCCGGTGGGCCGCCGACGAGATCGGGCGGGCCATCGAACGCGAGGGCCCCGAGACCGTGGCCGCCGTGTTCCTGGAACCGGTCCAGAACGCGGGCGGCTGCTTCCCGCCCCCGCCGGGGTACTTCGCCCGCGTCCGGGAGATCTGCGACCGCCACGGCGTGCTGCTCGTGTCCGACGAGGTCATCTGCGCCTTCGGGCGGCTGGGCGAGCACTTCGGGGCGGTGCGCTACGGGTACCAGCCGGACATCGTCACCGTGGCCAAGGGCATGACCAGCGGGTACTCGCCCCTGGGGGCCATGATCGCCAGCGACCGCCTGGTCGAGCCCTTCCTCCACGGCGACACCAGCTTCGCCCACGGCTTCACCTTCGCCGGCCACCCGGTGAGCTGCGCGGTGGCCCTGGCCAACCTCGACGTGCTCGAGCGGGACGGCATCCTCGACCACGTCCGGGCCACCCAGGACCGCTTCCGGGCGGCCCTGGAGACCCTCTACGACCTGCCGATCGTCGGTGACGTGCGGGGCGACGGCTTCTTCTACGGGATCGAGCTCGTCAAGGACCAGGCCACCCGGGAGACCTTCGGCTGCGAGGAGCGCGAGTGCCTTTTGCGCGGGTTCCTTGCCGGCGCCCTCTTCGAGTCCGGGCTGATCTGCCGGGCCGACGACCGGGGCGACCCGGTGGTCCAGCTCTCGCCCCCGCTCATCTGCGACCAGCCCGAGATCGACGGCATGGCCGAGATCCTCCGCCACGTGCTGTCGGAGGCGTGGCACCGGATCTGACCGGGGCCGGGACCGGGGGGCTGGAGGCACCCGATGGTCGTCGCAAGGTTTACCCTACGGCCATGGCGAAGGAGAAGGCCGTCCTCACGCTCGGTGATGACGGAGCCGACCGGGTGACCGGGCCGGTCGACGAGGCGTGGGTGCGGGCCCTGCCGAAGGCCGAGGTGCACCTGCACCTCGAGGGTTGCGTGCCGCCCGAGCTGGTGGAAGCCGCCGCCCGGCGGCAGGGCGTCGACCTGGCGGCCGGTCCCCGGCTCCCGGTGCGGGACCTGCCCGGGCTCCTGGCCTACCTCGACGTGGCCTGCGCGCTGGTCGACCAGGCGGACGACCTGTCGGCCATCGCCTACGACACCATGGCCCGGGCGGCGGCGGCCGGCACCGGCCACGTGGACGCCATCTGCAACCCCACCCACTGGCCGGCCTGGCACGGCCGGCTGGGGGCGATGGTCGACGCCCTCGACGCCGGTTTCCGGGCCGCCGAGCAGGACGGGCTGGGCACGGCCGCGCTGTGCCTCAGCATCAAGCGTACCCAGGGGGCCGCCGAGGCCATGGAACTGGTCGAGTGGATCCTCTCCTCGAGGTCCTCGGGGCGGCCGCGGGTGGTGGCCCTCTCCGTCGACGGCGACGAGGCCGGCGGCACCCGGTCGCACACCGACCGCTTCGCCCCGGCCTTCGCCCGGGCCGCCGCCGGGGGCCTGCGCCGCTGCGCCCACGCCGGCGAGTCGAGCGGGGCCCAGGGGGTACGGGAGGCGGTGGACGGGCTGGGCGCCGAGCGGGTCGACCACGGCATCCGTTGCGTGGAGGACCCGGCCCTGGTGGCCGAGCTGGCCGGCCGGGCGGTGCCGCTCGACGTGTGCCCCTCCTCCAACGTGATCCTGGGCGTGGTCCCCTCGCTGGCCGAGCACCCGGTCGAGGCGCTCCGGGCGGCCGGGGTGCGAGTCTCGTTGAACACCGACGACCCCCTGCTCTACGGGGTGGACGTGCCGGGCGAGTACCTGCGCTGCGCCAGGCAGTTCGGCTGGGACCGGGCCGCCGTCGCCGCGGTGGCCCGGACCGCCGTCGAGTCCTGCTTCGCCGACCCCGACCGCCGGGCGGCGCTGCTGGCCGACCTCGACCGGTTCCTGGCCCGTCCACCGGATCGCTTGACGCCGCCCGGTGCCGGCACGCAAGGTGTGGCCCGACGGACGGCGGGCCGCCCGCGCCCGGCAGGCCGCCGGTGACGGCGCCCGAGACGAGGAGGGCCAGTGGCGACGGCAGTTGAGACCGGGACCGGCACGGCGGCGCTGCCGGAGGCTGACCGGGCGTTCCACGTCGAGCAGCACGGCACCGACTTCATCCCGCTGACCGAGCGATGGGCCCGGCCCCGTGACGTGGGCGGGATGTGGGCGGGGGCCAGCGTCCAGATCGAGTACTTCGTCTACGGCGCCATCCTGATGACCTTCGGGTTCACCTTCGCCCAGGCGATCAGCCTCATCGTCATCGGCAACCTCTCCTTCCTCCTGCTCGGGGTGTTCAGCCTCCAGGGCCCGCTGGCCGGCACCACCGTGTTCGGCATCAACCGGGCCGGCTTCGGCCCCCGCGGCTCCCGGGGGGTGGCCTTCCTGAACTGGATCACCCAGATCGGGTTCGAGGTCGAAGGGCTGATCCTGATCGTGGGGGCGGCCCTGGTGCTCGACGTCAAGGCCGGCTTCACCCCCGGTGACCCGGCCAAGGTGGCCTTCGTGCTCCTGGCCGTGCTGGTCCAGGGGGTGCTCCCCTTCCTGGGGCACGCCACCATCGTCAAGACCCTCCGGATCCTGGCCGTCCCGTTCGTGGTGCTCTTCGCCGTGCTGCTCGGCTTCGCCGTCCCCCACGCCACCGTCCACGGGGTGGCCCACGGGGCGGGCTGGCAGACGTACCTGGCCGGCCTGGCCTTCACCATCGCGCTGGCCGGTCTCGGTTGGACCGAGAACGGCAACGACTACACCCGCTACTGCCCGCCCGACGCCTCCCGGCGGGCCATCGTGGGCTGGGTGTTCCTGGGGACGGCGGTGCCCGAGATCCTGGTCATGGCGCTCGGTGCGGCGGTCGGGACCTTCATCACCGGCCTGGGCACCGGGATCGGCGGCTTCCTGCCGCTGGCTCACCAGCACGTCATCCCGGGGTGGTTCGTGGTGGTGTTCCTCCTGTTCGCCATCGTCCAGCTCTTCGCCATCAACAGCCTGGACATGTACTCCTCCGGCGTGACGCTCCAGGCGGTGGGGGCCAACGTGCGGCGCTCCGGGGCCGTGCTGATCGACTGCGCCATCGCCCTGGTCGTCACCATGTGGGCGATCTTCAGCCTCTCCTTCAGCAACTTCCTGGTGGACTTCGTGGACATGGTGATCGTCTGGATCGCCCCCTGGTCGGCCATCTTCCTGGTGGACTGGGGGCTCCGGCGCTTCCGCTACGTGCCCGGCGAGCTGCAGCGGACCGACCGGGGGTCCCTCTACTGGTCGGCCGGCGGCGTGCACTGGCCGGCCGTGGCGGCCCAGCTCTTCGGGATGGTCTGCGCCCTCTCGGCCCTGGCGACCACCTTCCACGTGCCGAGCTGGGTCAACCCGATCACCGTGCACACCGGCGGTGCCGACTTCAGCGTCTTCACCGGGATGGCCGGCGGCGGGCTGGCCTACCTGGTGCTGGCCTGGCGCAGCGTGCGGGCGCAGGCCGACCGCCAGGACGAATTGCTGGCCGCCGGGCCGGCGTAGCCGAACGCCCGAGCGGCGAGCACCGGCCGTCGCGCGGCAGGCATTGGTCGCCGGTCGGACCCAACAGCCGGCACCGGTGGCGCTGGACGGCGGCTCCGGCCCTCGCCGGCGCGGGTACCGGCCGCGCCCGGGTGTGGCCGGCTCACCCACCGGCGGCCGGCGGCCCTCAGGCCCCCCAGTCCTCCACCAGCTCCCCGCCGGGGCCGTCACGGAAGAGGGGCACCGAGCCGAGGGAGCGGACCCGGGCGGCGTCGGGGCCGAGCGAGGCCCGCCACTCGGCACCCTCGGTGAGGAAGGCCCCGACGACCACCGGCTCGGCGCCGACCCGGCGCAGCAACCGCAGCGCGGCCAGCAGTGAGCCGCCGGTGGGGATCACGTCATCGACCACCGCCACCCGGCGGCCCCGGACCGCCTCGACCCGCCGGGGGTCCAGGCGCAGGGTCTGCGTCGAGCCGGTGGTGATGGAACGCACCGGCTCGACGTAGGTGTCGCCCAGGTGGATCTTCGGCGTCTTGTGGAGGATCACGTAGTCGTCCAGCCCCAGGGCTCGGGTGACCTCCATGGCTAGGGGGATGCCCATGGTGGCCACCGATACCACCACCTCGGGCACCTCGGGGGCCAGGCGCTCGGCCAGCTCCCGGCCGGCCCGGGCCGAGAAGCCCAGGCCGTGGTCGACACAGATCAGGAGGGCGATGGTCAGCCCGTCGGCCACCCGCACCAGCGGGAGGTCGACGGCTTGGGATCCCACGGCAGCTCGGTACGTACGTTCGGCGGCGATGGGCAGACTCTCGCGGCCGCCAGCGGTGGGACGCAAGTAGGGGTCGGGACGCTACTGTCCCGGCGTGCCTCCCGACGACCGGTACCGGTCCCGCCGCCGGTGATCCTCGACCGCTTCCGCCTGGACGGCCGGGTCGCCGTGGTGACCGGGGCCGGCCGGGGCATCGGGGCGGCCGTCGCCGTGGGCCTGGCCGAGGCCGGTGCCGACGTGGTGGTGGCGGCCCGCTCCGGGGACCAGCTGGTGGCGGTGGCCGAGCAGGTAGCGGCGGCCGGGCAGCGGGCCGTGGTGGTGGCCGCCGACCTGTCCGACCTCGACGCCGTGGCGGCGCTGGCCGGCACGGCCCGGGAGGAGCTGGGCCGCCTCGACGTGGTGGTGAACAACCTGGGCGGGACCATGCCCCGGCCGCTCCTCGACACCTCGCCCCGCTATCTGGAACAGGCGTTCCACTTCAACGTGGCCACCGCCCACGCCCTGGTACGGGCGGCCGTCCCCCACCTGCTGGCCGCAGGGGGCGGGGCGGTGGTGAACGTCTCCTCGGTGATGGGGCGCACCGCCGGCCGCGGCTACCTGGCCTACGGCACGGCCAAGGCGGCCCTGGCCCACTACACCCGGCTGGCCGCTCGGGATCTGGCCCCCCGCATCCGGGTCAATGCCGTGGCCGTGGGCTCGGCCGCCACCTCGGCCCTGGACGTGGTGCTCCAGAGCGACGAGCTGCGGACGGCCATGGAGCAGGCCACCCCGCTCCGGCGGATCGCCGAGCCCGAGGAGATCGCCACCACGGTGCTGTTCCTGGCCTCACCGGCAGCCTCGTTCCTCACCGGCAAGGTGCTGGAGGCCGACGGCGGCCTGGACACGCCGAACCTCGACCTGGGCCTGCCCGACCTCTGACCCACCCGGCGGGGCACAATGGCCCCACACGGCGGCGAGCAGAGGGGGCAGGCACGATGCGGCAGGGCGGCGAGACGTGGGGGGCGACCTTCGACCGCCGGCGGTTCCTGGCCTCGGCCATGGCCGCCGGCACCGCCCTGGTGGCCGCCGGGGGACGGCTGCCCAGCGCTGCCGCCTCGACCGTGCAGCGGGCGGCCGCCGTGCCACCGGCCGGATCCGACCTGGGCGCGGTGGAGCACGTGATCTTCCTGATGCAGGAGAACCGCTCCTTCGACCACTACTACGGCACCTACCGGGGGGTGCGGGGGTTCGACGACCATCCCCGGGGCAGCCTGGGCGCCTTCTCCCAGCCGTACCCGGCCAACACCACCCGGCCGCCCCACGGCCGCCAGCTCCCCTTCCACCTGGACGTCAGCACCGGCCTGGCCGAGTGCACCCACGACCTCACGCACAACTGGCTGCCCCAGCACCGCTGCCGGGCCGGCGGGACGATGGACGCCTTCGTGGAGGTCCACACCTCGCCGACATACGAGGGGCCCACCTACGGGACGCTCACCATGGGCTACTACACGCGGGCCGACCTCCCCTACTACTACGCGCTGGCCGACGCCTTCACCATCTGCGACGGCTACCACTGCTCGGTGCTGGGCCCCACCCATCCGAACCGGCTGATGGCCGTGTCGGGCACGGTCGACCCGAGCGGGGCCCACGGCGGTCCGGTGCTGGTCACCAACTCCTCGCCGACAGCCCGGTACAGCGTGGACTGGCCCACCATGCCCGAGGTCCTGGAGGACGCCGGGGTGAGCTGGAAGGTCTACAACCCCCAGGGCACGCCCTACCAGCCGTCGAACCCCGACGTGCTGGGCATCACCGACTCGGTGCTCCCTTACTTCTCGCAGTACTCGAACCCGGCGTCGGCCATCTACCAGCAGGCGTTCTCGCCCATCTACCCCGACGACTTCGTGACCGACGTGCGCCAGGGGACGCTCCCGGCGGTGAGCTGGATCATCCCGCCCCTCGGCTACGACGAGCACCCGCCGTCCCCGCCGGCCCTCGGGGAGTGGCTCACCGACCAGGTGCTCCAGACGCTGGTAGCCAACCCCGAGGTCTGGTCCAAGACGGTGCTGTTCCACATGTACGACGAGAACGACGGTTTCTTCGACCACGTCCCCCCGCCGGTGGCCCCTCCCGGCACCCCCGGCGAGTACGTGACCACCCAGCCGCTCCCCTCGACCGCCCAGGGGCTGGACGGCCCGGTCGGGCTGGGCTTCCGGGTGCCCATGCTGGTGCTCTCGCCGTTCAGCCGGGGCGGCTACGTCTGTTCGGAGACGTTCGACCACACCTCCCAGCTCCGGTTCCTGGAGGAGCGCTTCGGCGTGCGGGCCCCGAACATCTCGGCCTGGCGCCGCCGGACGGTGGGCGACCTGACCGGCACCCTGCACATGCAGCAGGCGGTCACGGCGCGGCCGGTGCTCCCCTCCACCTCGCAGGACTCGATGGCCAAGGTCAAGGCCCTGGGCGCCACCGAGGGTGACATCCTGGAGTACACAACAAAGCAGCCGGCCTACCCCCTCCCGAAGGTCCAGCACATGCCGGTGCAGGAGCCCGGCCAGGCCCGCCGGCTCACCGCCGCCCAGCGCGCCGGCGGCCGCGCCACCCCGGCCTGACCCTGTGGTAGAAATATTTACTGACGTATATACTTCTTCCATGGCCTTGAGCATCAAGAGCGACGAGGCGGACCGGCTCGCCAGGGAGCTGGCCTCCGAGACGGGCGAGACCCTGACCGAGGCCGTCGTGGTGGCGCTGAAAGAACGGTTGGCGCGCCAACACGGTCGGCTCGGGACGAGCATGAGCGCACGCCTCATGCACCTGGCGTCCGACGTGGCGACCTTGCGGATCACCGATCCCAGGACGCCGGAGGAGATCGTCGGCTACGACGAGACCGGCCTGCCGCGTTGACCGGACCACTGTCGAGGAGCCTGGTCGTGGACACCTCGGCGGCCGTGGCGATCATCTTCGGCGAGCCGGGAGGTGAAGACCTCGTGGCAGCCCTGGAGCGCGCCGACAGCCGGCTGATGTCGGCCGCCATCCGCGTCGAACTGGGCATCGTCGTCGAGGCGAGGTTGTGGCCCGCCGGACAGGACGTCGTCGAACGTTTCGTTCGGGACGCCAGGATCGACATCGTGCCCGTCGACGAGGATCAGGCCGGACGCGCCCTCAGCGGCTGGCGTCGGTACGGCAAGGGACGTCACCCAGCGGGCCTGAATTTCGGCGACTGCTTCACGTACGCCCTCGCCGAGCGAGCCGGGCACCCGGTGCTGTGCATCGGTGAGGACTTCGCCACGACCGACGTCGACGTAGTGCGCCCACGGCCGCGTCCGGGAGCCTGACGCCCCACGCCGGTCGGCGCCGCGCCAGCGCCGCCGCGCCGACCGGTCGACCACACCGGGCGGGGCCCCGCCAGGGCACGACCCCTGGCCAGACGGCCCGGAACCTGGGATAGTGGCAGGTACGCGCTGCGGAGGGGGTGTCCCGCCCGGCGTGCCGCAGGGCACGCGGGACGGTGGCGCCGGAGGTGAAAGGGGCAGCGGGGATGTTCAGCTACATGCCCAGCACCCTGCTCGAGCGAGCCGTGCTCGAGTCGGGCCGCTTCGCCCTGGCCAGCGACACCGCCGGCCGGGAGGTGTTGGCCGTCGGCCAGCGCCGCCTGCCCCGCGTCGTCCTCCAGCAGAAGGCCGACGGGCTGCACGGGCTGATGCAGCAGGTGGCAGCCAGCGGCGGCCGGGTGTTCACCGTGGCCCGCGACGACCCCTGGCTGATCGAGGAGGCGGCGGAGGAGGTCGACGACTGCGCCTCGCCGGTGGCGGCGGAGGAGTACCTGGTGATGGGGTTGCGGCCGCTCACCGTGGCCGGCCGGCCGGTGCGGGTGGCCGTCCGCCGCGAGGTGGTCCGGCTCCTGCTGCTGCCCTGGACCGTCCCGGCGGTCAGCCTCCAGTTCGGGACCTCCCGGCACTTCGTGGTGACCGGCACCCGGGGGGTGGTGGGCGACTGGCAGCTCACTGCCGACGGCCGGAGCGGCGTGGTGGTGGGGGTGCCCGAGCTCTGGGTGGGCATCCTCGAGCGGCTCCACCCCGCCGGGTCGGGGCTGGTGCTCCGCTGCGACGTGCCCGTCCCCTGGGTGGGCGACGACGGCCTCTGCGGCGCCACCCCCACGGCGATCGGCGTGTTCAGCCGCCGCGACGGGGACGGCGATGGCACCGACGGCGACGACCACCTGCTGGGCGAGTCGGGCGAGTCCTGGCTGGCCCGGCTGCCGGTGGTGATGACCGAGGGCGACGTGGTGCAGCCGGTGCCGGTCCCCGACGGCGTGGCGGTGGGGACGGTCCCCGAGGGGCCTTGGGAGCGGGAAGCCGAGGGACCGGCCGACTTCCCCATGAGCAGCCTGACCTGACCCGACGCGCCGCCTGACCCGGCGAGCAGCCCGACCCGGCGAGCAGCCCGACCCGACGCGCCGCCTGACCTGACCCGACGAGCGACCTGACCTGACGCACCGTCAGGTACCATCGCCCCGCAGTCGACCCCGCAAAAAACCGTCCCGCTGATCGTCCCCAGGAGGCCCGATGGCCACGCCGCCGCCGCTCCACGGCATCCGCATCGTCGAAGCGTCGGCCCTGGGCCCGGCGGCCGTCACCATGCCCCTGGTGGACCTGGGGGCGGACGTGGTGAAGGTGGAGCCACCCCAGGGCGACTACATCCGGGAGATGACCTGGCCCATCGTGGAGGGGGTCTCCCTGCTGCACCTCCACGTGAACCGGGGCAAGCGCAGCCTGGTGCTCGACCTGCGCACCGAGGCCGGCGTGGGCGTCTTCCGCCAGCTGGCCGCCGGGGCCGACGTGGTGGTGGAGGCCATGCGGCCGGGCGGCCTGGCCCGGCGGGGGCTGGGCTTCGAGGACCTGCGGCGGGACAACCCCCGCATCGTGTTCTGCACCATCTCCGGCTACGGGATGACCGGCCCCTACAAGGACTACCCGAGCCACGGCATCGCCTACGACACCTGGGCCGGGATCGTCGACGTGGCCGAGGACGAGGAGGGCTTCGCCTACCTGCCGGAGCACGCCTCCATCGGCATCCACGCCGGGCCCCTCTTCGGCGCCCTGGGCATCCTGGCCGCGGTGGTGCGGGCCCGGGCCACCGGCGAGGGGTCGTACCTGGAGATCGCCCAGGCCGACGCCGCCGCCGCCATGGACTGGTACCGGAGCGAGACCTGGCGGGCCTACGAGCGCCCGGAGGACGAGGTCACCGGGAACGAGGCCGACGGCTACCAGCGCCGGGCCCCGGGCACGGCCGGCATGAAGGAGGGCGTCCGCTACCAGGTCTACCGGACGGCCGATGACCGCCACGTGCTCTTCATGGCCTCCGAGCAGGCCTTCTGGAAGAACTTCTGCCAGGCCGTCGACCGCATGGACCTGTTCGAGCGCTGGCCGGGGTCGAAATTCGCCGACCACGCCCGGGGCAACCGAGAGCTCCAGCGGGAGCTGCGGGCCATCTTCGCCACCCGGACGGCGGCCGAGTGGCTGGCCCTCGGGGGGCGGGCCGACACGCCGATCGCCCCGGTGAACACCCCCCGCACGCTGCTGGACGACCCGCAGTTCCAGGACCGCTTCCCCCTCTACCCGGCGGCGGCGCTCGGCGCCGACGAGCTCCCCGGGCCGATCAAGTTCGTGGGCGAGGACCTGCCCCGCCCGTCCCGGGCCCCGACCGTGGGCCAGCACACCGAGGAGGTCTTGCGGGACCGGCTGGGCTGGGACGCCGAGCGCATCGCCGGGGCTCGGGCCGCCGGGGCGTTCGGCTGAGCGGCGCCTGACCCCCGACCCCCGACCAGCCCGCTGCCGCCCAGCCGACGGGCCACCCAGCCGACGGGGTGCCGGACGGCGTCGATCCCCGGCCGCCGAGCCGACCGGGCCGGCAGTCAGCCCCCCCGGCCCGCCGTCAGGCAGCCAGGTAGCCGCCGAGCAGCACGCCCACGTAGGCGTCGGCGATGTCGTCGGCGGCGTAGCCGTGCTCGCAGCGGTACCAGCGGGCGGCCCCGCAGATGGCGTCGCGGGCCAGGTGGTCGAAGAGCCACGGGTCGATGTCCGAGCGGAACACCCCGCGTGCCACCCCCTCCCGCAACACCCGCATCCAGATCTGCTGCACCTGGCGGGACCGCCGCTGGGTCACGTCGAAGCGGGGGAGCGCCCGCAAATAGTGGAAGTCGTTCTGGTAGATGGCGCAGGCGTGCCGGTGGGCGGCCAGCGACTGGAAGGCCGCCCGCATCAGCCCGGCCAGGCACGCCGCCGGGTCGGCGGGATGGGCCGCCCACGCCCGGCGGTGGCGGTCGAGCAGGTCGTCGACGTAGGAGGCGACGATCTCCTCGGCGATGGCCTCCTTGGAGTCGAAGTGGTGGTAGAGGCTGCCGGAGAGGATGCCCACGGCGTCGCCGATCTCGCGCACGGTGGTGAAGGCCACGCCTTTCCGGGCGAAGAGCTCGCCGGCCCGTTCCAGGATGAGCTGCCGGCGGTCCAGGCCCTGCGTCTGGGTCACCCGTACCTCCTCCTGCCAGCGGCCCGCCGCGACGGGCGCCGGGAGCGGCGCGGGTAGTGGTACGGCGCGGCGGACACGCCAGCACGAGGCCACGGCCATGCGGGGGGTGCAACGCCCGCGACCTCATGCCAGCACCACGAGTGTAGCCGCCGTGCCGACCAAGCGCTCGCTACCAAGCGCTCGCTCCCAAGGGGTCCGGCCGGTGGCCCGGCCGGCTGCGGCGGCACCGGGTAGCGTCGGCGCAGCATGCCCATGCCCACACTCGCGCCCACGCCCGGAGGGAGGGACCGGTGAAGGTCACCCGCATCCTGCACGCATCGGTGAACGTCGCCGGCTCACTCGACCGGGCCGACCGCTTCTACGCCGAAGTGCTCGGCCTCGACCGGTCGCCGCGGCCCGACATCCCCGGGGTGGGCGGGCGCTGGCTGGCGGCCGGCGACGGCCAGGTCCACCTGGTGGACGCCCCCATGGCCGGCCAGGGCATCGACCCCACCGGCCCCCACTTCTGCCTGGCGGTGGAGGACGTCGAGGCGGCCGTGGCCGAGCTGGAGGCGCGGGGCATCCCCTACCTGCGCGCCGCCCAGCCGGCGCCGCCCGGCCGCACCGGCGAGGTGGTGCAGGTCTGGTTCACCGACCCGGCGGGCAACACCATCGAGATCCAGGAGGACCGCCCGCTGTAACCCGGGCTATCGTCCGTGCTGGTAGGTAGTACCAGGCCGGAAGCGGGAGAACACATGGACAAGCTCCGATTGGGCGTGCTGGGCGCCGGCAACATCGCCGACATGAACGTCGCCGGCTACCTCCAGCACCCGCAGTGCGACGTGCTCGCCGTCTGCGACGCCGACGGCGACGTGGCCAGGGGCGCCGCCGAGCGCTGGGGCGTGCCGAAGGTCTACACCGACGCCGATGCCCTCCTGGCCGACCCCGACCTCGACGCGGTGGAGATCCTGACCCCGACCCACCTGCACCACCGGCACGTGCTCGACGCCCTGTCGGCCGGCAAGCACGTCTCGGTGCAGAAGCCGGTGGCCAACACCGTGGAGGACGCCCGGGAGATGGCCGCCGCCGCCGAGGCTGCCCAACGGACCTTGCGCATCAGCGAGTGCTTCGTCCACTACCCGCCGCTGGAGCTGGCCAAGCAGCTCGTCGGCGAGGGGGCCATCGGCCGGCCCACGGGCCTGCGCATCAAGACGGTGGTGGGCCAGACCGACTCGGCGTTCCAGGCCAACCTGCGGCCCGAGGGCTACGGCTGGCGGCTGGACACGCGCAGCCCGGGCGGTCACCTCTTCGACGACATGGTGCACAAGTACGCCATGGCCCTGTGGCTGGTCGACCAGGACATCGTCTCGGTGCAGTCGGTGGTCCGCCGCCGGGACCTCTTCTTCGAGCCCTGCGCCGCCATCTTCGAGTACGAGGACCCGGGGCTCATCGGGACGATGGAGGTGCAGTACGCCCCGGAGATGTGGTTGCGCTCGAGCTACTACGGCGCCGACGAGTTCTTCGAGATCCAGGGCGACGAGGGCTTCCTCTGGGTGACCCGGGCCACCGGCGAGATGCTGGACCTGCCGCCGGTGGTGCTCTACCGGGGCAAGGGCAACGAGCGCACCACCACCGAGTTCACCGACGTGGACGCCGACTGGGGCACCGGCTTCACCCGCTCCTCGGCCCACTTCGTAGAGTCGATGCTGGCCGGCCGACCGGCCGAGATGACGGCGGCCGACGCTGTCAAGGTGCTGCAGCTCTGCTTCGCCGTCTACGCCGCCTCCGACGGCCGGCAGCCGGTCGACCCCCGCACCATCACCGGCTCGGTCACCCCCGAGGGTTGGGCCGACTGGTAGGCGCCGGGGCGCCGTGCCCGAAGTAGACCTGGGCCAGGTCACCCTGGCCTACGACGTGGCCGGCGAGGGGGACCCGCTGGTCCTGGTGGCCGGCTGCGGCCAGCCGGCCCTGGCCTGGCACCTGGGGCTGACCCCGCAGCTGGCGGCGGCCGGCTACCGGGTGGTGACCTTCGACAACCGGGGCATGCCCCCCAGCTCCTCCCCGCCGGCGCCCTACACGGTGGAGCAGATGGCCGGGGACCTGCTCGGCCTGCTCGACCACCTCGGCCTGGACGGTCCGGTGCGCCTGGCCGGTCACTCCCTGGGCGGGTGGGTGGTCGAGACGGTGGCGGCCACCCGCCCCGAGCGGGTACGGGCGGCGGCGCTGATGGGCTCGGCCAACGCCCCCACCGCCTGGGAGAAGGCCATCTACCGGGTGGAGCGAGACCTCTCGCGGGACTACCCGGACCTCCCGCCGCTCTACTACGCCACCGAGAACCTGCGGTACCTGCCCACCAGCGACATCCAGCGCGACGACGTGGTCGAGCCCTGGCTGGCCCTGCTGGCCGACGAGCCGGTCTGGCCCAACCCCGGCCGCCAGGGCCAGTACGAGGCCTGTGTCACCTGGTCGACCGACCCGGCCCGCACCCGGGCCTGGTCCACCCTGGGCGTGCCCTGCCTGGTGCTGGCCTTCGAGCACGACGTGGACTCGCCGCCGGCCCGGGCCCGGGAGGCGGCGGCGGCCATCCCCGGGGCCCGGTACGCGGAGGTGGCTGGCGCCGGCCACCTGGGCATCGTCACCCACGTCGACCCGGTGGCGGCGGCGCTGGTCGAGTTCTTCGTCGCCACCTGACCGGGACCCGTCGGCGGGCGCCCGACCCGGCGGGGCCACCGGCCGCACGGCTGCCCCCCGCACGACCCGCCGCTCGCGTGGCTGCCGGCTTTCCCCGCCGCGGCCTACAGTGCCGCATGGCCAACAGCGAGGAGCGGACGGTGGACCGCCTCCGGGTCCAGGTGCACGCCGACGTGGCGGCCATGGCCCGGGCGGCGGCGGACGAGGCGGCGGCGGTGCTCCGCCGGGCGGTGGCAGCCCGGGGCGTGGCCAACGCCATGTTCGCCACCGGGAACTCCCAGCTCGCCTTCGTCGACCAACTGGTCGGGGCCACGCCCGACGTGCCCTGGGACCGGGTGGTGGCCTTCCACATGGACGAGTACGTGGGCGTGGGGCCGGACCACCCGGCCGGCTTCCAGCGGTGGATCCGCGAGCGCATCGCCGACCGGGCCCACCCCCGCGTCGTGCACTACGTGGACGGGCTGACCGACCCGGCGGCCGAGTGCGAGCGCTACGCCGGCCTGCTGCGGCAGCACCCGCTCGACCTGTGCTGCCTGGGCATCGGCGAGAACGGCCACCTGGCCTTCAACGACCCCGGCGTGGCCGACCTCGACGACCCCCTCGACGTGAAGGTGGTCGAGCTCGACGACGCCTGCCGCCGCCAGCAGGTGGGCGAGGGGCACTTCCCGGACGTGGCGGCGGTGCCGGCCCGGGCCATCACGGTGACCGTGCCGGCGCTGCTGCAGGCCGCCCGGGTGCTGGCCGTGGTCCCCGACGCCCGGAAAGCCGAGCCGGTCCGGGCGGCGCTCACCGGCCCGGTCACGGCCGGCTGCCCGGCCTCGGCCCTGCGCACCGCGGCGTCGGCCGTGCTCTACCTCGATCCGGCCTCGGCCAGCCTGCTGTAAGAGGTCCAGCCGACAGGCAGGGTGGGCTCGCCGCCCCCCGAGCGGCGCATCGCGGCGTTGTCGTCGATCGGCCATGGCTCCGACGTGGCTCTCCTCCTCCGCCTTGCGCTGCTTGCTCGGCTGGACGGCTCCCTGATCCACCCTGCCTGTCGGCTGGGCCTCTGACGCCCCACCGGTGGTAGTCGCCACGTCGGCGCGGCCCGGGCCCGGGCGGCCGTCAGGCATCGGGCCGGTCAGCCGGCGGCGGGGGTGTGGCCGAGCCAGTGGTCGAGGAAGGGGTAGGCCATCTCCCCGTGCCACTGGTGGCCGCCCTGGAACACGTCGTGCTGCAGGCGGTCGGCCGCCCCGGACCGGGCGTAGACCGCACGGAGCTGGACCATGGCCGCGCTGGCGGCGGCCAGCGGGAACAGCATGTCCTCGGTGCCCGTCTCCACCAGCATCGGCCGGGGCGCCACCATGGCCCCCAGGTCGACGTGCTCCAGCCGGCCGAGCATGCCCGGCAGGACCTGCGAGCCGCACATGTTCCAGGGCACCCGGTGGGACTCGGCCCACGACGAGAAGTAGCCGCTCACCACGCAGGCCGCCACCCGGGGATCCCAGGCGGCCAGGAAGAGGGTCATGGTGCCGCCGTAGGAGAGGCCGACGGCGCCCATCCGGCTGGCGTCCACCAGGGGGTGGTCGGCCAGCACGTCGAGGCAGCGGGCGAGATCCCAGAGGTTCTGGGTGAGGGGGCGCCAGCCGGCCATCACGGCGTGGACCAGGTTCGTGTCGCAGGCGTAGTGGTCCGGCGGGTTCCAGTCCGCCCGTTCCCCGAAGCAGCGCAGGTCCGGCGCCAGCACCACGTAGCCCCGGCGGACGAGCTGCACCCCGTAGTCGCCGTTCGGCGTCTCGGTCTCCTCCAGGCCGCACACCTGCGCCTTGCCCGGGCCGTGCCCGTGGATGGCCAGGACCGCCGGGCCGGGCAGCACCCGCCCCTCGGGCACCAGCAGGTAGGCCGGGACCGACATCGTGCCCTCGGTGTCGAAGACCACTTTCTCCCGGCAGTACCCGTCGCAGTGCACGGTCTCCAGGGTCTCCAGGTCCGGCGGCACCCGTACCGGGAGGGGTCCCAGCAGCTCGGCCAGCCGGGCCCGGCGGCGCTCCCGCCAGGCCTCGAAGTCACCCAGGTCGGCCGGGTTCAGGGGGTCCTCGTGGCCGGTGGCCATGAGCCAGGTCATCCACTGGAACCAGGGCGAGTAGTTCCGCTGCCTCGAGCCCGTGTCAGCCGGCGTCACTTGGTCTCCATTCCACGGCGCACCGGGCGCCGGCTCGTCGATCGGGGCGGGCGGGCCGTGGCGGTGCCGCGACCTCCGGGCCCCCAACATAGAGCCCGGCAGGGGCCCGCCCACCGCGCCCGCCACCGGCCTTGAGCAGGGACGGCCCGTGAGGCACACTGGGGTCGTGATCACCGGCACCGATCTCGACGTCCGACCGCTCTCGCCGCTCATCGGGGCGGAGATCGGGGGGCTCGACTGCTCCCGGCCGCTGGGGGAGGAGACGGTGGCCGCGGTGCGGGCCACGCTGAACCGCTACCACGTGGTGTTCTTCCGGGACCAGGAGCTGAGCCTCGAGCAGCAGGCCGACTTCGCCCGCCAGTTCGGGACCGTCACCGAGGGGCACCCGGTGATCCCGGCCGTCGAGGGCAGCCCGGAGGTGCTGGCCATCGACAGCCGGCAGGACCGGGCCAGCTGGTGGCACACGGACGTCACCTTCCTCGACACCCCGCCCTTCGGCTCCATCCTCTACATGCTCGAGGCGCCCGAGGTGGGGGGCGACACCATGTGGGCAAGCCTGCAGGACGCCTACGACGGCCTGGCCGAGCCGCTGCGCCGCATGTGCGACGAGCTGGTGGCCGTCCACCACGACCCCTGGTTCGCCGCCGAGGTGGACGAGCGCGGCGGCTACCAGTGGGACGGCCAGTGGCGGGAGAAGCTGCGGCCGGCCCTGCACCCGGTGGTCCGCACCCACCCGGAGAACGGCCGGAAGGGCCTGTTCGTGAACTCCCACTTCACCCAGACCGTGCTCGGCTTCTCGAAGATGGAGAGCGACGCCCTGCTGGCGCTCCTCTACCACCACTGCGAGCAGCCGGAGTACACCTGCCGCTTCCGCTGGCGGGCCGGGTCGGTGGCCTTCTGGGACAACCGGGCCACCCTCCACTACGCGCTGGACGACTACGGCGACACCCCCCGCTTCGCCCACCGGGTCACCCTGCGGGGCGACCGGCCCTACGGCCCGGCGATGCCTCCCCGGGCCTGATCGGCCCCGCCTCCGATCACGCCCCGGTGGCCCCGGTAGCCCCCGGCGCTCCAGCAGACCCGGCCACGTCCGGGTCCGGACCGGCCCCGGCGGCCACCTCTACCTCCGCCTCCTCCCCCTCGATCTCCTGCCGCCCGGGCCGGAGGCCCAGCAGCGCCACCACCGCGCCGGCAGCCAGGGTGCCGGCCATCACGTAGAGCACCACCGACGTGGCCGAGGCGAAGTCGTGGCGGACGAAGAGGGGGATGGCCGAGGCCCCCGACGAACTACCGCCGTGGGAGGCCTGGGTGATCGACGCCGCTTCCCGGGACGCCGCCGACGGGGACAGGCCCTGGGAGAGCAGCGAGGTGGTGAGGCGGGACCGGAACACCGAGAGGAGGACGGTGCCCAGGATGGCCAGCCCGAGGCCAGCCGCGTAGTTCCGCACCGTCTGGGTGATACCGGTGGCCTCGCCGTAGGAGTAGCGGGAGGCCCGGTTGATGGCGTCGGTGTTGGCCTGGCCGAGCACCAGGCCCATGCCGGCCCCGGACAGCACGATGGCCCAGACCTGCGACCCGAGGTCGAGGTTGGCCGCCCGCCCGGCCCACAGGGCGAAGCCCACGGCCGCCAGGGCGCAGCCGACCACCACCGGCCGCTTGGCCCCGACCCGGTCGAGCATGCGCCCGCCGACCTGGGCGGCGATGGCGAACCCGACGAAGAAGTAGAGGAGGATCACCCCGGCTGTCGACGACGACTTGCCCAGCGAGATCTGGGCGTACTCGCTGCCGAAGAAGAACACGGGGATGAAGGCGGTCATCACCACGAAGAGGACCATGTTCTCGACTAGGAAGGCCCGGATACGGAAGATGCGCAGCTGCATCAGCGGGGAGGCGGTGCGCAGCTGCACCAGGGAGAACACCACCAGCAGGGCCAGGCCGCCGGCGATGCAGAGCCCGGTGCCCGGGTTGTGCCAGCCCCAGATGGTCGACTGCTGGAACCCGAACACGCTCAGGCCCACCCCGGCGGCGATCAGCACCGCGCCGCGGTAGTCCATGCGCGCCGGCTGGTGCATGGTGGTGGGCCGGGAGACGGCGATGAGCACCAGGGCCACCACGGCCACCGGGATGTTGACCCAGAAGATGGCCCGCCAAGTCCACTGGGTCAGGAACCCGCCCAGGATCGGCCCTGCCGCGGTGAGGCCGCCGGCGATGCCGAAGAAGATGGCCAGGGCCCGCCCCCGCTCGCGTAGGGCGAAGGTGTTGACCACGATGGCCAGCGCCGCCGGGTACATGATGGCCCCGCCGGCCCCCTGGAGCACCCGGAAGGTCACGATCCACGCCTCGGCCGAGGAGCCCTTCGGCGTGAGCCCGCACATGGCCGACGAGGCGGCGAAGACCACCACCCCCAGCACCACCATCCGGCGGTGGCCCACGGTGTCGGCCAGGCGGCCGCCGAAGGCGAAGAGGGCGGCCATCGACAGCAGGTAGGCGTTGACCACCCACTGCACCCCGGTGGCCGTCAGCCCGAGCTCGCGCTGGATCTCGGGGACGGCGATGGAGACGATGGTCTGGTCGATGAACGTCATGGCGACGGCGAAGATCATCGCCGCCAGCACCAGGTTCCGGCCCCGGGCGGCCGCGGCGGTGGCCATCACACCCGGCCGGGGGCCCCGCTGCCCATGCGGCTGCACGCTAGCAGCGGTCTCCGTGGCCTGCGCGGTGGGCTATGTCCCTGTGGGCAACGGCGCCCATGTGCTCTTCACCACGAAGCAGGTGCCCTGGGGGTGGCCTGTGGAGAGGAGGGCGCAGGCCGACGAGGTGGGTGTGTTGTTGTGCATCTCGACGATCCGGTACTTGGTGGGGCCGGAGAACTTGTCCGGGCCGTAGCTGAGGACGGGCGACGCCCCGCCGGGGAAGTTCTTGATCTTGGCCATGGCCTCCACGAAGGTCTGGCGGTTCAGGTCGGGGCCGGCCTTGCGGGCGGCGGTGGCGAACAGCCGGATGGCCGTGCACCAGGCCTGGACCGGGCCCTGCCCGTCGATGAAGGGCGCCGGCGGGTTGACGATGTGGTGCTCCACGTCCTGGCCTGTGGGCGCCGGCTCCTTCACTGTGTAGGTGTAGCCCGTTCCCACCGGCTGCGGGTACGCCTTGTGCCAGGCCTCGTAACAGGAGCGCACGCCCGGGTCGTAGCCGCCCTGGCTCTCCGGCCGGGTTGTTGTCACCCCGCCCAGGGTCTGGGTGGTCACGCCCTCCTGGCCGTTCAGCTCTGTCTCGTACAGTGTGGGGATCAGCCCCAGGCCCGCGGTCAGCGTCTGCTCGTAGTCGGAGAGGAGCAGCTTCGGGTGGTACCCCTGGTTCTTCTCGGCGTTCATCAAGGGGATGAAGGCGTTGAAGGGGACGATGGGGATCACCGAGGTCACTCCGGCCGCCTTCAGCTTCTCGATGACCAGTGTCGACTGCGTGCTGGTGGTGCTCGACTCTGTCGGCTCGGCGGCGATTGTCTCCACCATCGCTGTCACCCCGGCCCGGCGGAGGTCGGGCAGCAGGTACTTCTTCAGGGCGGCCTGGTCGCTGGCCCGGTTGCCGGCGATCACCCCCACCTTGCCGCCGAGCAGTCCCGAGCTCAGGCCCCAGTTGACCACGGCCTGCAGGATGGTTGTCTGGGCCGGGCCCATCCACCACAGGTAGGGCGCCGACTCCTTCGTCCATGTGCTCACCGTGGTCCACTCACTGATCAGCGGGGTGTGCCCTTCCTTGGCCACGCAGAGCTGCTGTGTCCCGCTCCAGGTGCCCTCCCCGTCCACCACGGCGAAGGCGGCCGGGCTGCCCTCGGTCCAGTCCTTGCAGAGAGCCCGCATCTCTGTTGTCTTCTCTGGTGTGAAGGTGGCGACGATCGGGTTGATCTTCTTCCCGTGGATGCCGCCCTGCTGGTTGACCTGGTGCACGAAGAACTCGATGGCCTTCTTCTGCTCCTTGAACTCCGCTGTGTTCTCACCGCTGAGCTTGCCCACCACCGACGTCAGTGTGACCACCGGGAACACCACGTTGATCTCGTTGCCCACGATGCCCCGGGTGGTGGTGGTGACCGAGGCGAAGCTGTGCGACCCCCCTGTGGCCCCGGAGGCCGCCGACCCCCCACCGGTGGAGGGGGAGGTCGACAGGTAGGCCACCAGGCCGACGGCCACCGCCAGCACCAGGGCCACCGTGCGGATCTGGGTGGCCCGGGTGCGCCGCCGGAACCGCCGGCCACTGCGCACCACCAGCCGGACCGGTCGCCCCCACTGCCGGCCCGTCATGTGGGCAAGGGCTTCCATGTGCTCTTGACCACCCAGCAGGTGCCCTGGGGGTTGCCTGTGTGCAGGAGATCGCAGGCCGACGAGGTCGGTGTGTTGTTGTGGAGCTCCACGATCCGGTACTTGGTGGGGCCGGAGAACCTGTCCGGGCCGTAGCTGAGGACGGGCGACGCCCCGCCGGGGAAGTTCTTGATCTTGGCCATGGCCTCGACGAAGGACCGCCGGTTCAGGTCCGGGCCGGCGTCGCGGGCAGCGGTGGCGAACAGCTTGACCGCGATGCACCAGGCCTGGACCGCACCCTGCTCCTCGATGTAGTACGACTTCGGCACCGAGATGTGGTGGAGGGTGTCCTTCCCTGTCGGCCCGGGCTCCTCCAGTGTGTAGGTGTTGACCTTGCCCACCGGCTGGGGGAACGCCTTGTGCCAGGCCGTGTAGCAGGAGCGCACGCCGGGGTCGTAGCCACCCTGGTTCTCCGGCCGGGTTGTTGTCACCCCGCCGATGGTCTCGGTGGTCACCCCCTCCTGGCCGTTCAGCTCTGTCTCGTACAGTGTCGGAATGAGGCCCAGGCTGTCGACGATGGTCTGCTCGTAGTCCGAGAGGAGCAGCTTCGGCTGGTAGTCCTCGTTCTTCTCGGCGTTCATCAACGGGATGAAGGCATTGAAGGGGACGATGGGGATCACCGAGGTCACCCCGGCCGACTTCAGCTTCTCGATGACCAGTGTCGCCTGGGTGCTGGTCTCGTTCTGCTCTGTCGGCTGGGCGGCGATTGTCTCCACCACCGGGGTCACTCCCGCTCGCTTCAGGTCGGGCAGCAGGTACTTCTTCAGGGCGGCCTGGTCACTGGCCCGGTTGCCGGCGATCACCCCCACCTTCTGGCTACCACCGAGCAGCCCGGCGCTGAGGCCCCAGTTCACCGTGGCCTGCAGGATGGTTGTCTGGGCCGGGCCGATCCACCACAGGTAGGGCGCCGCCTCCTTCGTCCATGTGCTCACCGTGGTCCAGTCGCTGATCAGCGGGGTGTGCCCTTCCTCGGCCACGCAGAGCTGATTTGTCCCGCTCCAGGCGCCTATCCCGTCCACCACGGCGAAGGCGGCCGGGCTGCCCTCGGTCCAGTCCTTGCAGAGGGACCGCATCTCCGCTGTCTTCTCCGGTGTAAAGGTGGCGATGATCGGATTGATCTTCTTGCCGTGGATGCCGCCCTGCTGGTTGACCTGGTGCACGAAGAACTTGATGGCCTTCTCCTGCTCCTTGAACTCGTATGTGGTCTCGCCGCTGAGCTTGGCCACCACCGATGTCAGTGTGATGACCGGGAACACCACGTTGATCTTGTCGCCCACGATGCCCCGGGTGGTGGTGCTGACCGACGAGAAGCTGTGGGAGCCCCCGGCTGTGGCGGCGTTGGCCGGCGACCCGCCGCCGACGGCCGGCGAGGCCGACAGGTAGGCCACCAGGCCGGCGGCCAGCGCCAGTAGGGCCGCCGTCCGGACCCGGGCGCCCAGGGTCCGCTGCCGGGACCGGCGGCCGCCGCCGGCCACCACCCGGACCGGGTACCGCCGCCCGATCACACCGACGCGCTGCTCCGGCCTGCTGCTCATGGGACTGTCCCCCCTGTCTCGCCGTCTACGGTAACCCCACCGAGGAGCCGTCGATCGACGGCCTCGTCTCCTGCCGCTCGGCCACCCCCACCGGCCGCCGGCCCGGACACCTCCAGCGCCTCCTGGCTGGCCCCCAGGTAGGCGGCGAGCGCCGCCGGGTCCCGGCTCACCTCGTCCGGGGTGCCCCGGGAGACTATCCGGCCGGTCTCCATGACCACCACCTCGGAGCACAGCTCGAAGACCAGCGGCACGTCGTGCTCCACCAACACGATGGTGCAGCCGGCCACCTCGTGCAGACGGCGCAACAGGGGGACGAAGGCCTCGGCCTCCCGCTGGGCAATGCCTGCCGTGGGCTCGTCCAGCAGCAGCAGGCGGGGCTCGGCCAGGACGATGGAGGCCAGGTCCACCACCCGCCGGGTGCCGGTCGACAGCTCGGTGGTGCGGTGGTGGCGGAACCGGGAGAGGCCGAAGGACCCGATCACCCGGTCGACGGCCTGGCGCTTGCGCCGCTCCGACCGGCGGGCCCACGGCATCTGGAGGGTGGACGAGACCACGCCCACCGGCCGCCGGGCGTCCTCGCAGACCATCAGGACGTCCTCCACCGAGAGCTCGGGGAAGAGCCGGCAGTCCTGGAAGGAGCGGACCATGTCCACGGCGATCCGCTCCTCGGGGAGGTAGTCGGTCATCTCCTCGCCGTCCACCCGCACCGATCCGGCCTGCGGCTGCACGTTGCCGGAGACGGCGTCGAGGGTGGTGGTCTTGCCCGAGCCGTTCGGGCCGACCAGGCCCACGATGGATCCGGGCTCGGCGGTGAAGCTCACCCCGTCGACCGCCCGGAGGCCGCCGAACGCCACCACCAGCCCCTCCACGTCCAGGCGCGCCGGTGCCGTGCGCATCAGCCGACCTCCCCGGCCACCGGGGCGGCCAACGGGTCGGGGGCTTCGGGCACCGGCGACTGCTCGGCCCGCTCGGGGACGGCCGGGCCGGGCGGGGTGGGCCCGTAACGGCCCATGAGCCAGCGCACCCCGTCGGTGGCCAGGTCCCCCACCCGGTGCACGATCTCGGCCAGCCCGCCCGGCAGGTAGAGGATGAAGCAGAGCAGCCCGAACCCGCTGGTCAGGAACTGGATGGTGGAGGTGGTGCCGAAGATGGCCGGGAGCCCGATCAGGTAGAGGGCACCCAGCACGGCACCGGGCACCGACCCCAGGCCGCCGATCACCACCATGGAGACCACCAGGATGGAGTCGGTGGGGCTGAACGTTGTGGTGGTGAAGCGCTGGGTGGCCAGGGCCAGGCACACCCCGGCGACGCCGGCCATGAAGCCGGAGAGGGCGAAGGCCAGCAGCTTGGTCCGCACCACCGGGATGCCCATGGCCGCCGCCGTGAGCTCGTTGTCGCGTACCGCCACCAGGCGCCGGGCGATGCCCCGGTCGCGCCACACCCGCACCACGAGCACCGACACCACCAGCACGGCCAGGGCGAACCAGGCGAAGTCCCGTGTGGAGGAGAGGCTCAGCCCCAGGAAGGTGGGCCGGTTCACGAAGGTGGACTCGGGGTTCGGCAGGCCGGTACAGACCCGCTTGCCGATGAGCGGCACCGTCCAACACGGCGTGGCCAGCACCGACACCTGGATCCACAGGGCGAAGGCCAGGGTGGACACGGCCAGGTAGAGGCCGCGCACCCGCAGCGCCGGCAGCCCCACCACCACGGCGATGGCCGCGGTCACCACGCCGGTGAAGGGCAGGAGCGCCACCAGCGGCACGCCGCCGGCCAGGTGGGCGGTCATCACCGCCCCCACCGCCACCAGGCCGAACTGCCCCAACGACACCTGCCCCGCCCACCCGGTGAGCACGGTGAGGGAGAGGGCGATCACCGCGTAGATGCAGATCTGCGACAGCAGGTAGTCCTTGCCCACGCTGAGTACCAGCGGCAGCAGGGCCACCAGCACCACCGTGGCCACCACGCCGGCACCGCCGACCCGGGCCCGCAGGGCGTCGGTGGCCCGGCGCATGGTGGCCGCGCCCTGCAGCCAGGTGGACCGCTCCTCGGTGCGCGCCCCCTTCCGCAGAGCGGCCACCCGCACCAGGAACACCACCAGCAGCAGGGCGAACATGATGGTCTGCACCGAGGCGGTGGAGGAGATGTTCCAGGCCAGGATCTCGTAGACGATCCCCACGCCGATGCCGGCCACGAAGGACACGGTGAGGTTCACCATGGCGCCGACCAGCGCCGCGGTCAGGGCGAAGAGCAGGAGGTCGGGGCTGAGCGGGACGGTGAGCACGCTGGTCTGCCCGGGCGAGGCCAGGATGGCCGTGAAGGCCGAGAGCACCCCGGCCAGAACCCAGGCCAGGGTGGAGGTGCGGCGGACCCAGACCCCGGACAGCCGGGCCGAGTCGGCGTTCTCCGACATGGCCCGCATGGCCAGCCCCCACGGCGAGAACTTGATGAAGGCGGCCAGGGCCAGGGCCACCACCGGGGCCACGATGAGCGTCAGCACCTCGCCCGGCGTGAAGATGTAGCCGCCCACGGTGAAAGTGAGGTGGATCGGCACCGGGAACGGCGCCGACAGGTTCTTCGGCAGGATGAAGGGCAGGGCGGTGAACACCAGGAGCACCTGCGACAGGCCGATGGTGGCCACCATGACCAGCACCCGGGGCCGGTTGAACAGCCGGCGCAGCACTACCTCGGAGAGCCCGCCCATCACCGCCGCCAGGGCGAGGGCCAGCACCAACGAGAACCAGTAGTTGAAGTGGAAGTCGGCGAAGCACTTGACCAGGAAGACGGCGGCCACCACGCCGAGCTGCCCCTGGGCGAAGTTCAGGACTCGGTTGGTGCGGTAGACGAGGACCAGCCCCAGGGCCAGCAGGCCGTAGTTCAGGCCCACCACCACCCCTTCGAGCAGGACGAACCCGGGGATCGACACCAGCTCAGCCCAGCCCCGTCCCGGCCTCGGCCAGGAACACCGGCCGGAGCAGGTCGGGCCGCTCGAGGAGCTCGGCCGTGGGGCCGTCGAAGCGGACCTCGCCCCGCTCGATGAAGAAGGCCCGCTCGGCCAGGTGCATGGCCCGGTTCACGCTCTGCTCCACCAGGATCACGGTGGTGCCCTCGGCGTTGACCCGGCGGACGATGGCCATGAGCCGGTCCACCGTCTTCGGCGCCAGGCCGAGCGCCAGCTCGTCGATCATCAGCAGCCGGGGCCGGGTCATCATCACCCGGGCCAGGGCCAGCATCTGCTGCTCGCCGCCGGACAACGTGCCCGCCGGCTGGTCGAGGCGGGAGGCCAGCTCCGGGAACACCCCGACGGCCTCCTCCAGGGCCTTCGCCGCCCGGCCCTTGTCCCGCCGGAAGGAGTGCTCGCCGATGCGCAGGTTGTCCCGCACCGTCAGGCCGGGGAAGGTCATCTTG
>JASHWO010000147.1 GCA_030044045.1 Acidimicrobiales bacterium | reverse complement strand
GACGGGCGCCGTCCCGGGGCCGCCCGGGTCCGGGACGGCCATGCCGGGGGTGGCCGGGCAGCTCCTCTCGGTGCTGTCCGCGCCGAGACCCACGACGTCGGGCGGCTACACGGTGACCGTCGCCCTCTCGCCGCCGGCGCTCGGCCAGATCCGGGCCACGGTCACCGCCGCGCCCGACCAGCTCCTCGTGCGCCTGGCCGCCAGCACCGACGAGGGCGGGGAAGCCCTGCGCCAGGCCCTGCCCCAGCTCCAGGCCGGCCTGGCCTCCGGCGGGCAGCGGACCACCGTCACCGTCGGCGGCCAGGGAGGCCGGCCGGACGCCGAGTGGTCCACAGCACCGCCACCGGGTGACCGGGGCGCCGCCCGGCCGGTGGCGGGGGCATCGGCGCCCGTCGCCGGTACCGGCGCCCCGGCCGCCACCGGAGGGACGGTGGTGGCGCACCCGGCGCCCCGGGGCCGGCTGATCGACGTCCACGTGTGAACGGGAGAGGAGGAGGGAGACGATGACCATCGGACCGCTGGAGGCCGCGGCGACCGCCGGCACCACGTCCACCGCGACGACCGGCCAGGCCGCCGGGGCCACAACTGGCTCGGCCGCCGGGGCCAGCGAGCTCGACCAGCTCTCGAACCCCGACCTCTTCCTGCAGCTCCTCATGGCCGAGCTGGAGGACCAGAACCCCACAAGCCCGACCACACCGGCGTCGATCCTGCAGCAGACCTCCGAGCTCTCCCAGGTCGAGGCCGTCACCTCCATGACCACCGCCGTGGGCCACGAGCAGCAGGCGGCGGCGTCGACCGAGGCCACCAGCCTCATCGGGAAACAGGTGACGGCGGTGGTGTCCGGCGACACAGTGTCCGGCGCGGTGACGGCGGTCAGCCTCTCCAGCTCCGGCACACCCACCCTGACCGTGGGCGGGACGCAGGTCCCGCTCTCGGCGGTCACCCAGGTCAGCAGCTGAGCCCTCCGAACCCATCGACCCACCGAAACGACAGGAGCACGAACATGGCAACACGGTCCCTTCTGGCAGCGGTCTCCGGCCTCGACGCCAACCAGACCCTCCTCGACGAGATCGGCAACAACATCGCCAACGCCGACACCGTCGGCTACAAGAGCGGGCAGGTGGAGTTCGGCGACTTGCTGAGCGAGCAGATCGCCGGGGGCACCGCGCCGTCGACAGGCGCGGGCGGGACGAACCCGGTCGCCGTGGGCTCCGGGGTGGAGGTCACGGGCGTGGCCACCGACCTCACAGAGGGCTCGCTGGAGTCGACCGGCAACGCCGACGACGTGGCCATCGACGGCTCGGGCTACCTGGTGGTGGAGAAGGACGGCCAGCAGCTCTACACCCGGGACGGCGCCCTCACACCCGACGCCGACGGCAACCTGACCGTGGGTGGGGGGCTGGTCATGGGCTGGGCGGCCAACGCCGACGGCACCATCGACACCAACGCCCCGCTCACGGCGCTGCGCATCCCCACCGGCGAGGCCGTCCCGGCCAGCGCCACCACCGAGCTCTCGCTCAGCGGCAACCTCCCGGCCTGGGACGGGGTGGGCACGCCCCCGTCCATCACGGTCACCAGGGACGCCTACGACTCCCTCGGTGCACTGGTGCCGGTCACCCTCACCTTCACCGGGGTCACAGGCAAGGCCGGCGAGTGGACGGTGCAGGGCACGGTGCCCGACCCGGCCGGCGGCACCGACACCCTCTTCGCCACACCCCCCACGGTGACCTTCGACCCGGTCACCGGCCAGGTGGCCACAGTGACGGGGGCCACGACAGTCGACGGCACCCTGTCGTTGAAGGTGGGCACCATGCCGGCCGGCTACACCTTCCCGACAGGCGACACCTGGACCATCCAGTTCCCGGCGGCCGGGTCGTCCGGCGCCGTCACCCAGTTCGACAGCGGCCAGACCATCGCCGCCGGCGGCGACGGCTACGCCGCCGGGGCCCTGGAGAGCTACTCGATCGGGAGCAACGGGGTGATCACCGGGTCGTTCTCGAACGGCGAGACGCTGGCCCTGGGACAGATCGCCCTGGCCTCGTTCGCCAACCCGGGCGGCCTCTCGGACCAGGGCGACGGGCTGCTGGTCACCACGCCGAACTCGGGCCAGGCCCAGGTGGGGACCGCCGGCACCGGCACCCTCGGCACGCTCTCCGGCGGCGAGCTGGAGGAGTCCAACGTGAACCTGGGCACACAGCTCACCGACCTCATCACCGCCCAGGAGGCCTACGAGGCCAACACCAAGGTGGTCTCGACGGCCCAGCAGGCCATCCAGTCGCTCGAGCAGATGGCCTGACCCCCCGGCGGGCCGGGCGACACGGCCGGCGTGGGGCTGGGGCCCCACGCAGCGGAGGAGCCGGGGGTCGGGGCTCCCGGCGGGCCGGGCTAAAGGCGCGGGGAGGCGGTGCCGATACCCAGTGTGCGCGCCAAGACGGCGGCCCAGCAGTACCGGCCAGGGACAGGCCAGGACCGACGAACTGCACGTGGACCTGTCGAGGTTGCGCAATGACCACGGAGGATGATGGCGGGGTGGTCCCGCGGCGGCCGGCGTCCCGGTGACGCCGGTCATCTCCACCGGCGACCCCCGGGTCCGCCGCTACGACTTCAACCACCAGGAGGCGATCGACCGCAGCCGGCTGCGCCGCCTGCAGCCGGTGATGGAGGCCGCCGCGCACCGCATGGCCGGCTCGCTGACCGTGAACCTGCGCCAGCCGGTGCGCATCACCGTGGACGGGTTCGAGCAGTCGCCGTGGGAGGAGTACGCGGCCACCGTGGAGGATCCCACGTACCTGGCCAGCGCCTCGCTGCTCGGCCTGGACGGCCGGGTGGTGCTGCACCTGCCGGTGGCCCTGGCCCTGGCCCTGGTGGACGTGCAGCTCGGCGGCAGTGGCGGCCCGCAGCCCGAGCGGCTGACCCTGACCGACATCGAGCGGCTGCTGGTGGGGTCGATGGTCGACGACATGTTCGCCGCCCTCCCGTCGGCCTTCGACGCCTTCGTCGACCTGCGGGTCGGCGTGGTCCAGAAGCTGACCAGCAGCATCTACCTGAAGGCCGGCCGCCCGGGCGAGATGTGCCTTTTCGCGGCCCTGTCGGTGGTCATCGGCGAGTCGCCGCCGCGCACGGTCCACCTCTGCATCCCGCTCACCGTGCTCCATCCGGTGCTCGACGCCTTCGAGCGGTTGCAGCAGGCCGAGGGGGGCGGGGGCGGGCACGGACCGTCGAACGCCGTCGAGCGGCTGCTGGCCGTGCCGGTCGAGGTGCAGGTGGCCTACCCGCCGATCGGGCTCACCCCCTCCGAGCTGCTCGACCTGCAGGCGGGCGACGTGATCCCCCTGCACGCCGACAAGGACGCCCAGCGTACCCCGCTGGAGCTGGTGGTGGGCGGGGTGGGGGTCGGGCGTGGGGTACTGGTCGAGCAGGGGAAGCGGCTGGCCTGCACCGTCGTGGACTGGAACGAGGAGATGCGATGAGCGAAGAGGTTCCCGCAGGATCCGGCGTGGCCTCGCCGGTCCCGCCTACGACGGCGGTGGCGACCGGCTCGCTCCCGTTGGAGGCCCTCCACGACGTGGAGCTGAAGGTGGAGGTGGTGCTGGGCCGGGCCCGGCTGTCGCTCCGCGAACTGCTGGGCGCCCACCCTGGCACCACCATCGAGCTGGACCGCTCGGTGCGCAGCGCCGCCGACGTGATGGTCAACGGCACGTTGTTCGCCCGGGCCGAGGTGGTGGTGGTGGACGACACGGAGATGGGCGTGCGCATCACCGAGGTGGTCGGACTGGAGCTGCCGGCGGAGGGGCGGGACTGATGGGCCTGCCGCCGGAGATGGTCGTCGCCACCGGGTCCTCGCTGGGGAACCAGGTGTCGATCGGCCACGTGCTCCTGCAGATGGTGGTGGGCATGGCCGTGGTGGTCGGCGGCATCTGGGGGTTCGCCAAGCTCATGGGCCGGACCGGCCGCTTCGGCGGTGCTGCCGGTGCCGGCTCGCGGGCCCGGACCCGGGCCCGCCGGTCCACACCGGGCCTGGCCGTGCTGAGCCGCCAGCCGGTGGGCAAGGGGAAGTCGATCGCCGTGGTGCGGGCGGGGGCCCGTTGCTTCCTGGTGGGGATCTCCGACGCCGGGCTGAACCCGCTGGGCGAGCTGGACCCGCCCGAGGCCGACCACGGGGCGCCGCCGCGCCGGGGCGCGGTGACCGTGCGGTCGCTGCCGGCAGCCCCGGCAGCCCGCCCGGGCCACCCGGCCCGGCCGGTCCCGCATCGCCAGCCGTCACCGACGGGCGTACCGGCCGCCGGGTTCGCCGGGGCCGGCTGGAGCCCGGCCGGCGGGCTGCCGGGGGGCGCCGGCGCCGGCTCCTGGCTGGAGTCGCTCCGCCAGGCCACGGTCCGCCGGTGACCCGCTCCGGGCCGGCGCCGCACGCCGCACGCCGCAGCCCACGCCGTCCCCGGCCGGCCGGTAGCCGCCGCCGGTGAGGGTCGACCTCCTGGCGGCCGGCCAGATCACCATCAACCTCGGCAAGGGCCTAGCCAAGCCCTCGTCGAGCGTCCTCATCGTCCTGGCCCTGGCCCTGCTCACCCTGGCGCCCTCGGCCGTGGTCCTCCTGACCGGCTTCACCCGGGTGGTCATCATCCTGGGCCTGACCCGGCAGGCCCTCAGCCTGCAGACAATCCCGCCGAACCAGGTGCTGGTGGGCATCGCCCTGTTCATCAGCCTGTTCATCATGGCCCCCACCCTCACGTCCATGGACCACGTGGCCCTGCAGCCCTACCTGAAGGGGAGCATCTCGGCCACCGAGGCCATCGACCGGGCCGAGGTGCCGCTGAAGTCGTGGATGCTCAAACAGACCGGCCAGGACGAGCTCTCGCTCACCACCAACGCCGCCCACGAGAAGATCAGCAAGCCCACACAGGCCTCGATGGCCGCCGTGGTGCCGGCCTTCCTGCTCAGCCAGCTGCGGACGGCCTTCATCATCGGCTTCGTGATCTTCGTGCCGTTCCTGGTGATCGACCTGGTGGTGGCGGCCACCCTCATGTCCATGGGCATCGTCATGCTCCCGCCCACCCTGGTGTCGCTCCCGTTCAAGATCCTGCTCTTCGTCCTGGTGAACGGGTGGGTCCTGGTCACCCAGTCGATGATCGCCAGCTTCCGGTGAACGAGCAGGTCGCCCTCAGCCTCCTGGCCGGGGCCATGACCACGGCGGCCAAGATCGCCGGCCCCATCCTGCTGGCCGCCATGCTGGTGGGGCTGGTGGTGTCCCTCTTCCAGTCGGTCACCCAGATCCAGGAGCTGACCCTCACCTTCGTCCCGAAGCTGCTGGTCATCGGCCTCATCGTGGCCCTGGCCGGCCACTGGATGATCGGGCAGATGGTGGCCTACGTCGACCAGCTCTACGGGAAGATCCCCCAGCTCATCGCCGGGGCCTAGAGGGAGGGGCCGGCGGTGACCATCGCCATCGACTGGCCGTGGCTGGTGGCGGTCCTGCTGGTGGCCGCCCGGGGCATGGCCTGGCTGCTGGTGGTGTCGCCGTTCTCGAACCGGGCGGTGGTCCCCACGGTGGCCACGGTGGGCATCGCCGTCGGCCTGGGGGTGATGGTGGCGCCGTCACTGGAGCACGCGGCGCTGCCCCAGACCACCCCCGGCCTGATCGGCGCCCTGGTGCTGCAGGTGGCCACCGGGGCGGCCCTGGGGTTCGTGGTCCAGCTCCTCCTCTCGGCGGTGACCACCGCCGGCAGCATGCTCGACCTCATGGGCGGGCTGGCCATCCCGCCATCGCTCGACCCCCTGAGCCTGGAGCAAACCCCCCTCATGGGCCAGTTCTACAACCAGGCGGTGATGCTCCTGCTGCTGGCCACGAACGGGTACCTGCTGATGGTGGAGGGGTTCGTCAACTCCTTCCGGGGGCCGGGCTTCACCCTGGCGGCCAGCGGCCGGGTGGCCGCGGTGCTGCTCACCGACTTCGGGGTGTTCTTCACCTCGGCCATCGAGATCGCCGCGCCGGTGATGGTGGTGCTGTTCGGCGCCCAGGTGGTGCTGGCCCTCCTGTCCAAGGCGGCGCCCCAGGTGAACGTCTGGATCCTCGGCTTCCCGCTGCAGGTGTTCCTGGTGCTGGCCCTGGTGGCCCTCACCATCTCGGTGGTCCCCGGCTACGTCACCGACCTGCTGACCCGGGGGCTGGGGGACGGCGCCCGGATGTTCGGGGTGCCCTGAGGTGGCCGCCGGCGACAAGGACGGCCGCACCGAGAAGCCGACGCCGAAGCGGCGCCGGGAGGTCCGGGAGCGCGGCCAGGTGGCCCGCTCGCCCGACGTGGGCGGCTGGGCGGCGGTGCTCCTCGGCTCGTTCCTGGTGCCCTGGATGTTCTCGCTGGCCCGGTCGAGGGTCACGTCGACCCTCGGCTCGGCCGTGCAGGTGATGCGCCACCCCACGGTGCCGGCCGCCCTGTCGGTGCTGGGCACCGGCCTGGAGGGTTTCCTGACCTACGCGGTCACGGTGGGCGCCTGCTTCATGGGGCTGGGGGTGGTGGCCAACGTGGCCCAGGTGGGCCGGGCGGCCTCCCTCAAGGCGGCGGCGCCCCGGCTCAGCCGGCTGAGCCCGAAGGCCGGCATCCAGCGGCTCTTCTCGCCCACCACCGGCTGGGAACTAGGCAAGCAGCTCCTGAAGCTGGTGCTGCTGGCCTCGATCGGCTTCGAGGCGCTGCACGGCCTGGTCATGGCCGTCGGCGGGACCACCCCGGCGAGCCTGCAGCCGGTCCTCTCCTACGCCGCCTCGTCGCTCCTGCGCTTCGTGCGGGTGGTGGCCCTGACCGCCCTCGGCCTGGGGCTGGGCGACTTCGCCGTCCAGCGGCGCCGGCTGCACCGCTCGATCATGATGACCCGGCAGGAGGTGAAGGACGAGCGCCGCCAGACCGAGGGCGACCCGCAGATGAAGAGCCGGCTGAAGCGGCGGCAGTACCTGATCGCCCGGTCCAGGATGATGGCGGCGGTGAAGAACGCCGACGTGGTGGTGACCAACCCGACCCACGTGTCGGTGGCCCTCCTCTACGACCCGGCCCGGGGGTCGGCGCCCCGGGTGGTGGCCAAGGGGGCCGATGCCCTCGCCGCCCGCATCCGGGAGGAGGCCTCCCGGCACCAGGTGCCGGT
>JASHWO010000146.1 GCA_030044045.1 Acidimicrobiales bacterium | reverse complement strand
CGGCGGGCCGCCGGCGCGCGCCGCCCGCTACGGTGCGGGACGGTGGCGCCGGTCGACTACGACGAGTTCGGCATGTTCCACGAGAACGCCGAGGAGTTCGGCATCCCCTACCCCAGCCCACCCACGGTGCGGCGGGAGGCCGTGGCGGTGGCCCCCGGCCGGCGGCTCAGCGCGCTGGTCTGGGGCACCGCTCCGCCCGAGCTCGTGCTGCTGCACGGCGGCGCCCAGAACGCCCATACCTGGGACACGGTGGCCCTGGCCCTGGACCGGCCCCTGGTGGCCCTGGACCTGCCGGGCCACGGCCACTCCGACACGGGCGCCCGGGACCCGGAGGGCGTCGGGCCGATCGCCGCCGACCTGGCGGTTGCCGTCCGGGTCCTGGCCCCCGAGGCACGGGCCGTAGTGGGGATGTCGCTCGGCGGCCTGGCCGCGCTGGCCCTGGCCGCGCTGGCCCCCGACCTGGTCCGCCGGTTGGTGCTGGTCGACATCACCCCCGGGGTCACCCCGGCCAAAGCCGTGGCCGTGACCAGCTTCGTCAACGGCCCGGCCACCTTCGACAGCTTCGACGACCTCCTGGCCCGGACGGTCGAGCACCACCCCACCCGGTCCGTGTCGTCGCTCCGGCGGGGCATCCTCCACAACGCCGTCCAGCGCCCCGACGGCAGCTGGGCCTGGCGCTACGCCCGCTCCCGCCGGGATGGCGAGGAGGCGGCCGGATCGCCGGAGCCGACCGAGCCGCCGGGGCCGACCGCGCCAGAGCCGCCGGACGTGGCCGGGCTGTGGGACGCCGTGTCGGCGCTGGCCGTGCCCGTCCTCCTGGTGCGGGGCATGGCGCCGGGATCGGTGGTGGACGACGAGGACGAGGCCGAGCTGCTGCGGCGCCAGCCCGACGCCCAGGTGGCCCGGGTGGACGGTGCCGGCCACAGCGTGCAAGGCGACCAACCGGTGGCCTTGGCCCGGCTGGTCGAGGAGTTCTCGGGCTGAGCTTCGCTGGTCCGGGGCGACGAGGCTCTACGCTGGCGGGGCGTGGGGAGCGGTGCGGCGGAGACGGCGTTCGGGCAGATCGTCGGAGACCGGATCTGTGCTCTGCGGACCGGGCTCGGCTGGACCCAGGCCGAGCTGGCCCGCAGGGCCGGCAAGCACGCGACCGACCTCGCCACCATCGAGGCCGGCCGGGCCCGGCTGTCGGTCGAGGCCCTGGTCGACGTGGCCTTCGCCCTGGGGGTCGATCCGTCCGAGCTGGTCGCCGGGCTACTGCCCCGCGGGCGCCGGCGGTGGCCCCGGCCCGCTCCCCCCGTGCGGGCGGGCTGACCGACCCCAGCCTGGATCTTCGCCACTCTCATCGGCCGCTCCCCCCGTGCGGGCGGGCTGACCACTGACGGGCTGACCGGCGGGCCCAGGCCCGCCGTCACCAGGGGATACCCGGCCCCGGGCCAGGCTGCTGCAATTGGGGTGTCACACATCGCCGCCCCGGTCGTTGTACTGTCCGGCGGGGTGCCCGCCACAGGGACGAAGGGGGAACGTCATGAGACGTATCGGTGGAAATCTTTGCCTGGGCCTGGCCGCGCTCGTCACGTCGGCGGGTGCCCTGGCCGTGCCGGCGACTTCGGCCTCGGCGGCCACGACCACAGCGCCGGCCGCCGCCGGTGTGCGCTGGGCCACGCTCGAGCAGCAGGCCTTCCAGGCCGTGGCCGGCTACCGGGGCGACGGTGCCCTGACGGCGACCGGCGCCGCCAGCCCGGTGGTCGACTCGTCGGTCCAGACCGCCACGGGCTCGATCAGCGTGGTCCAGCGCACGGTGCTGGCCACCGACCGCTCGGGGACGGTCGCCCTCCTGCTCACGCTGCTGGGCGGTTCCCAGCTCGTGGTGAACGAGGGCAGCCCGGCCGACGGCTTCCAGGGCGCGGTGCTGGTGCTGGCACCCGGGACCTCGTCGGTCGACGAGGCCTACCCGGTGGCCGCCAGCGCGCCCGCCACGACCACCGCCCACCACCGCGGTCGGGGCCACCGGGTGGCCACCGACGCCGTGGTGCACTCCCTGGCCGTCGGGCAGTCGCAGGGCGGGAATGCCGCCCGGTTGGCCGTCACAGGCGGTTGCGGCCCGGCACCTGAGGATCCGCGGGTGATCACAAGCGACTTCGGGCCGCTGGTCCAGGGTACGGGGGTCATCGAGTGCAGTATTGCGGAGACACTGGGGATCATCGTCTCCATCTATCGCGGGCTCGTCACAAAGGTGGGCACAACGAACGGGACCACCGCGCACGGGTCCACACTGACGCTGAACACCTACTACGCCTGCACCGTCATCAGCGGAACCCACGACTTCCGCACCTCGGAGATCTGGTCGGTCAACGGCACCGACGAGGGTGGGTCCACATCGGGCGAGTCCGCTCTACACTGCACATAGCGGGACCGAGTCCCTCGGCGCCGGCGATGGTTGGGCCCATTGGCTGTAGCCGTTATTTGCAGGGTCAAGGGAGGAAGCATTCCTGTTGGGGAAAATTCCTCAGAAACGTGTCACGAACCGGCCGCTCGGTCGTTGGTGAGGTCATGGACTCGGAGCGCTGCGACAGCCCCGGCCGGGAACAGCGCCGGCCCGCGATGAGGATCAGGTGACGGCCTTCCTCACCGCGGGCTCGGCCGACGGCGAGCGCGACCGCCTGGTCGACGCCCTCCTGGCCTTCGCCCGGGCACCGTCGGACCAGGCGGAGACGGCCCTCCGCCGGGTCGCTCCGGGTCGCGAGGAGGAGCTGGTGGCACTGGGCGAAGCGTTGCACGCCTTCCCGGGATCGGAGTGGCACCGATCGCTCCGCGGCGGAAGTGGAGCGGTGGGGACGGCCGGGCTCCCGGCTGGTGCCGGTCTGCCCACCAGCACCGTCCTTCAGGACGCGCTGGCCGACCCGACGGTGGCCGCCGCCTTCTCCGCCTACCTCGACCGGCCGGAACGGACCGATCGGGCGGCGCTCGTCGACCTGGCTCCGACCGCCGACGGGGCCTGGCTGGTGGCCTTCGCCGACGCCCTCCGGCACTACCCCCGCTCGGGCTGGGGACCCACGGTGGCGACCGCTCGGACGGGGTCCGCTGCTCCTGCCGTCGATCCGCGCCCGCCGCCGGTGACCCCGGTCGTCTCCCTTCCGGCGGACCGGCCCCGCCGCCCCGCCCTCCGCCGCGCGATGGCTGCCGCTGCTGCCGCGGTGGTCCTGGCCGGCACCGTGGCCGCTGTCGTAGCCACCCGCGACACG
>JASHWO010000145.1 GCA_030044045.1 Acidimicrobiales bacterium | reverse complement strand
CGGCCGGGCTCCATTGCGGCTTCGCCGAGACCGATGGGGGGGCCGGCGCACTGATGTGATCCCGGCCTCCGCGGCCGGGCTCCATTGCGGCAACTGGGAGGTGCCGGTGCCGCCGCCGAGGTTGCCGTGATCCCGGCCTCCGCGGCCGGGCTCCATTGCGGCTCTGTGGTCTCCGAGAGCAGGTGGCCGTCGGCGTTGTGTGATCCCGGCATCCACGGCCGGCTCCATTGCGGCCCGAGCTGGCCTGTGGAGTTCCGTCCCCAGGCGTAAACGTGATCCCGGCCTCCGCGGCCGGGCTCCATTGCGGCGTTGTTGTGAAGCCGTTGCTCACTTCACCAGCCCGGCTGCTCGGCACTCGGCGAGTCATCCCTGTGAGCGCGGAGCAGCCCGGCAGTGTCACACGTGGCGCGTACGGTGGCCTTGTGCTGCCGCTGCCTCGGATCACCGGACGAGAGGTCGTCCACGCGCTGACGCGGTTGGGCTGGACGGTGGCGGTCCAGAGGGGCTCGCATGCGCAGCTCGAGCACCCCGATCGCGGTGGCCGGGTGACGGTGCCGGTGTATGCGGGCGAAACCATCGGTCCCGGCCTTCTTCGGTCGATCCCGCACCAGGCGGGTGTGTCTGTCGATGAGTTCCGAGATGTCCTGTGAGGGGATGAGGCCGATGCGCACTTACACGATCGTCGTGGAGCCCGAAGAGGGCGGAGGTTACTTCGTGACCGTTCCCGCGCTGCCCGGCTGCTTCACCCGCGGGAGCACGCTCGACGAGTGCCACCAGCGGGCCGTGAAGGCCATCGAGGTGCATATTGCCGGCCTTCGGGCGGGTGGCGAAGTGGTGCCCGAGGAAGCAGGCACTCCTCGGTTGCTGGCTGTCACCGTCGCGGCCTGACGTATCGGTACTGGGTGAACCCGTCGTGACCGGATACGACAGTACGCTTGGCAGCCGACCTCCCTGCCGCCGGGGGAGATGCCTCGGGGCTATGACGTACAGCCGGTCGCGCCGGCCCTCCCTGGATTTGCACCTCCGGAGCGCATCGCCCTGGGCCCCGTCTGGGGTGACTGCGTAGGCCGCCCCGGCTTGCGGCTCCACTGTTCCTCGAACCTGGTCAGGTCGTTCCGGCGCCAGACCGGTCCCGACGCCAGCACCGCCACGGGCCCCGGGAAGCGGGCGTTGGCCCGCAGCGCGCTGGCCCGCTGCCGGCTCACGCCGAGGATGCGGGCGATCTCGGTGATGCCCACCAGTTCGGGGAAGGCCGGTTCGGCCAGGCGTCGGTCGGCCTCCTCGGTCGTCATCACCTCGACCCGCGCCACCTTCCCGGGGACCAAGTCGGTGACGAGCGCGACCCCGGCCGTGGCGGCACCCGCGTGGTCCGACGCGTCGACGGTCACGATGGTCTCGACCCGGTTCCGACCGGGGCTGCCGGTCGCGGTGCCCCCCAGCGCGGCCAGATCTCCCAATACCTCCACGGTGAGCGGGACCTCGGTGTCCCACGCCACCGCCACGCTCCACTGCTTCACAACGGCGCTCCTCTCCTAACCCCGGCGTTGGTCCTGCCGGCCGTTAGGGCTGATTCCATTGTTTACGTCAATGATAGTAATCGGCAGGAAGCGTGCCGGCGCGGCCTGCCGACCTGGTCTCCGACCAGGGAATTGACGGTGAGCCGGCCTGTAGGCGGGATTCTGTTCAGCCCCTGGCGGGGCCTCGGTGGCCATCCATCTCTGCGGTCCACCTGGGGACTGCCCCTCCCAAAAAAAGAAAGGAGCCGGACGGGCCGCCCGTGTCCCGCGCTCGACCTTGCTCCGGGTGGGGTTTACCGAGCCGGTCCGGTCACCCGGGCCGCTGGTGCGCTCTTACCGCACCGTTTCACCCTTACCTGTGCGGGCCGGAGCCCGCCATCGGCGGTCTGTTCTCTGTGGCACTGTCCTGCGGGTCGCCCCGACTGGCCGTTAGCCAGCACCCTGCCCTGCGGAGTCCCGACCTTCCTCGACCCGCCACCACGCCGGCATGCCGGCCCGGCACGAGCCGCGGCCACCCGGCCGGCTCACCGTCGCCCCCAGTCTGCCAGGTCCCGGGACGTCTGGCTGACGCCGAGCATGGCCGACGCCGCCGGTCCCTGCCTGCATCGTCGCGGGCGCCAGCATCGTCACGGGCGACAGCACGCCAGCGGCGCGGCGACCACCCCGGACCACCGCCGCGCACCCCCTCGATAGGGTGTGCGCCGTGGCCCCGGGCATCGACGAGCTGCTGCAGGCGGACGCCGTGGAAGCCGCCGGCGTGCTCTCCATCGCCGACCTCTACGACGAGGTGGAAGGGGCGCTGGCCCGGGCCTTCCCCCGCGGCCGCCAGCTCTGGGTGCGGGGCGAGGTGCAGAGCATCTCCGACCAGTCCGGGCGGACCGGCCACTGCTACCTCGACCTGGTGGACCCGGAGACGGCCGGCGAGCGCCAGGCGCCGGTGTTGCGGGTCAAGTGCTGGCGCAGCACCTGGGGCCCGCTGCGGTCCACCCTGGCCCGAGAGGGGATCGACCTGCAGCCGGGCATGGTGGTGGTGCTGCGAGGCACCCTCGACTTCTACCGGCCCCGGGCCGAGGTGGGGTTCATCCTGGCCGAGCTGGACGTCACCGCCCTGCTTGGGCGGCTGGCGGCCCAGCGGGCGGCGCTGCTGAAGGCCCTGGCTACCGAGGGCCTGTTGGAGCGGAACCAGGCCCTCCGGGTCCCGCCGGTGCCGTTGCGGGTGGGCCTGGTGGCCAGCCCCGGGACCGAAGGCTACCGCGACTTCCTCGGCCAGCTCGAGGGATCGGGGTTCGCCTTCCGGGTCACCGTCGCCCCCACCACGGTCCAGGGGTCCGAGGCGCCGGCCGCTGTGGCCGCCGCCCTGGGCGCCCTGGGCGCCGGGGGGCCGGACCGCTTCGACCTGCTGGTGGTGGTGCGGGGCGGCGGCTCCAAGGCCGACCTGGCCACGTTCGACGCCGAGCCGGTGGCCCGGGCCGTCGCCACCTCGCCGGTCCCGGTGTGGACGGGCATCGGCCACACCGGCGACGAGTCCGTGGCCGACCTGGTGGCCAACCGGGCCTGTATCACCCCCACCGAGTGCGGTCGCGAGCTGGCATTGCGGGTGGGGGTGTGGTGGGAGGCGTCGGTGGCCGTCCCGGCTGCCGCGGTGGCCCGGCGGGCGACCGAAGCCCTGGCCACCGCCGACCGCCGGGGGCTGGACGCCCGGCGCCGCCTGGCTGGCACGGCGCGCCACCTGGTGCACGGCCAGGCGGCCCGCCTCGGCGCCCAGGCGGTGGCCGTCGCCCGCAATGCCCCCCGCCTGGTGGACGACGCCCGGGCCGCGTTGGTGGGCCGGGCGGCCAGGCTCGGGCCGCTGGCCCTGGGCCACGTCGAGCGGGCCACCGACCGCACCGGCGCGTGGCGCCGCCTGCTCGCCGCCTACGACGTGGACCGCCAGCTTGAGCGGGGCTACAGCCTGACCCTCGGCGAGGACGGGCGCATCGTGCGGAGCGTCGGCGCGCTGGCGCCGGGCGTACTGCTCACCACCCGGTTCGCCGACGGCAGCGCCCGATCGCGGGTCGAGTCGGTGGTGGCGCCGGCCGGGCCGGCAGGTGGTCCGAGCCGGCCGGCGGCAGCCGGCAGCGGTCGCCGGCGGCGGGTGGCGGGTGGCGAGACGGCAGCAGGAGCACAGGAGGGGTGATGGCAGGAAAGGACGCAGGCTCGGCCGGCGAGGCCGGTGGGTTGCCGGTGGCCGAGCTGAGCTACACCGAGGCCAGCCGGGAGCTGGACGAGATCGTCGCCTTCTTCGAGGGGCGCGACGTCGACGTCGACCAGCTCGTCGGGAAGCTGGAGCGGGCTACGGCCATCGTGGACGAGCTGGACCGGCGGCTCCGCCGTACCCGCACCCAGGTGGAGGAGCTGGTGCCCCGCCTGGCCGCGGCGACCGGGTCCGGTGGCGCCGGTGGCGGGGGAGGGCCGGGCGCCGCCGATGTAACCGGCGGCGAGGAGGAGGCCGAGCTCGACGCCGAGCAGGACGAGACTGACGAGCTGGTGGAGGCCGGCGAGCTGGTGGAGGAAGGCGACGAGGCGTCGGGCGACGGCCTGCCGCCGCGTGGTGGCC
>JASHWO010000144.1 GCA_030044045.1 Acidimicrobiales bacterium | reverse complement strand
GCCAGGCTGGGCGGCCCGGTCGGTCCAGCCGGGCCGTGGCTGGAGGCCGACCTCGACGACGGGACCGGGGTCATCGAGCTGCGCTGGCTGGGCCGGGTCGGTCTGCCGGGGATGGTGGTCGGGGCCGGGCTGGTAGTGGAGGGCACGGTGCTCGACGACCGCGGTCGCCTGGTGCTGCTCAACCCCCTCTACCGCTTCGGCCGGCGCCCCGAGGGATAGCCCGTCCGGGCCGTCGGCGCCCTGGCCGGTGGTCCGGACGGGCTCCTCACTCCTCCAGGAGCTGGTAGCCCACGCCGGGCTGGGTGCGCAGCAGGTGACCAGCGCCGCCCAGCTTGCGCCGTAGGCGGTGGGCGTAGACGCGGAGGTAGTGCCCCTCGCCGCCGTAGCCGGCGCCCCACACCTCGTGGAGGATCATCTGGTGGGTGCACACCTTGCCGGCGTGGCGGGCCAGGAAGGCCAGGATGTCGAACTCCCGGCCGGTCAGGTCGAGGGGCGTACCGTCGAGCCGGGCCATGTGGTGCACCAGGTCCACCTCGATGCGACCGACCACCAGCTCGGCCGGCTGGTCAGGGGTGGCCGCCGACGTCCGCCGCAAGGCCACCCGCAGGCGGGCTTCCAGCTCGGCCATGCCGAAAGGCTTGGTCACGTAGTCGTCGGCACCGGCGTCGAGCGCCACCACCTTGCGCTCCTCGGAGCCGGCGGCCGAGAGCACGATCACCGGGACCTGCGTCCACTGGCGGATGCGCCGGCACACCTCCACCCCGTCCAGGTCGGGCAGGCCGAGGTCGAGCACCACCACGTCGGGCGAGGTGAGCGACACCTGGGCCACCCCGTCGGCGCCGGTGCGGGCCTCGGCCACGTCGTAGCCGCGGGCGGTCAGCCCGATGCGCAGCGCCCGCAGCAGGGAGCGGTCGTCGTCCACCACCAGGATGCGGGCCATCTCAGGCCGGCTCCGGCGGTGTCACGTCGGCCGGGAGCCGGGCCGGGGGCATGGTCTCGGCCGGGAGCCGGGCCGGGGGCATGGTCACCACGAAACGGGCCCCGCCCCCCGGCGCGTCCTCCACCCGGATCGTCTCCCCGTGGGCCTCCACGAACGCCTTGGCGATGGCCAGGCCCAGGCCGGCCCGCCCGCCCCCGCTCACCCGGTTGAACATCTGGAACACCCGTTCCCGCTCCGCCGGGGGCACGCCGGGACCGTGGTCGCTCACCGCCAGCTCCACCGTGCCGCCGGCCGCCGCCGCCGTGAGCTCCACCGGCCGGCCGTCGGGCGAGTGGCGGGCGGCGTTGTCGATCAGGTTGGCCAGCACCTGCTCCATCAGCACCTGGTCGACCTCGACCGGGGGCAGATCGGGGGGCAAGGTGGCCACCACGGCGGCCGGCGGCACGGCGGTGGCCCGCAGTGCCCCCTCCACCACGTCGGCCACCGGGCTGATCTCCGGGCGCACCTCCAGGGCGCCGGACTGGATGCGGGTCATGTCGAGCAGGTTGGCCACCAGCCGGTCGAGGACGTCGGACTGGGTCTCGATCAGCTCCAGCAGCTCGTCGCGATCGGCCTCCCCCAGCGACGGGCTCGACCGCCGGAGGGTGGTGACCGCCGTCTTGACCGACGCCAGCGGGGTGCGCAGGTCGTGGGAGACGGCGCCCATGAGGGCGTCGCGCAGGCGGTCCACCTCCTCCAGCAGCTCACCGCGCAGCGCCTGCTGGCGCAGCCGGCTCCGCTCCAGGGCCAGCGCCGCCTGGTTGGCGTAGGTGCGGAGCAGCGCCTGGTCGTGCGGGGCCAGCGGGGCGCCGGCTACGGCCACCAGCCCCTCAGGCCGCTCCCGGGCGGTGAGCACGATACGGACGGTGCCGCCGTCCTCCCGGTCCGGCCGCAGGCTGGCCGGACGGCCCGGGACCGGCGTGAGCTCGGCCAGCTCCGCCTCGGTCAGCGGCTCCCCGGCAGTGGCGGCCACGGCCAGGGAGCCGTTCTCGGGCAGGAGCGCCGCCACCCAACGGGGACGGAAGGCCTGGTGGACGGTGTCCACGATCTGCTGGAGCAGCTCGGTGCCCGGCTTGTCCCCGATCAGCAGGTCGGAGAGGGCGTAGAGGCGCTGGGTGGCCTCCTCGTTCCGGCGGGCCTCGGCCCGGGCCCGCTGGAGGAACACCACCACCCGGGCCACCACCAGCATCACCACGGCGTAGACCCCGAGGGCCACCCAGTTCTCCCCGGCGCCCACGGTGAGCGAGCCGTAGGGGGGGACGAAGAGGAGGTCGTAGGCGAGGAACCCTGCCGCCACCGCCACCACCCCGGCGGCCAGCCCGCCCACCGCCACCCCGGCCACCACCGGGACCACCAGCACCAGGGCTGGGGTGGCGATCGAGAGGTGGTGGCGCGCCGGCACCATCAGGCCGCTGAGGGCGGCCGTGCCAGCCACGGCGACCAGCACACCGCCCAGGGTTCTGCGGATGGAGCTCATCGGCGACTCTGGGTGGGAGTGTAGGGGCGGCCATGGCCGGCGGCCGCCACCGTCCGGCAGAATGGGCCCGTGCCGGACGGGCCGATGATGGTCGACGAGGAGTCCCTGCAGGCCGTCCGGCCGGCCGGGAGGTTCCGCATCTACCTGGGCTCGGCGGCCGGGGTCGGCAAGACCTGCGCCATGCTCGACGAGGGCTGGCGGCGGCACCACCGGGGGACCGACGTGGTGATCGGCTTCGTCGAGACCCACGGCCGGGCCCACACCGCCGAGCTGGTGCGGGACCTGCCGGTGGTGCCCCGGTGCCAGGTCGAGCACCGGGGGGCGGTGTTCGAGGAGATGGACCTGGCGGCAGTGCTGGCCCGGCGGCCCGAGGTGGTGCTGGTGGACGAGCTGGCCCACACCAACGTGCCCGGATCCGGCCCCCACGCCAAGCGCTGGGAGGACGTGCTGGCCCTGCTGGAGGCCGGGATCGCCGTGATCAGCACGGTCAACATCCAGCACTTGGAGAGCCTGGCCGACGCGGTGGAGACCATCACCGGGGTCAAGATCCGGGAGCGGGTGCCGGACTGGGTGGTGCGCCAAGCGGACCAGCTCGAGCTGATCGACTCGTCAGCCGACCAGCTCCGCCGGCGCATGCTGCACGGCAACATCTACCCCCAGGAGAAGGTGCCCGGCGCGCTGGCTGGCTTCTTCAAACCGGAGAACCTCACCGCCCTGCGCGAGCTGGCCCTGCGGTTCGTGGCCGACGAGACCGAGGAGGAGCTCCTCCGCTACCTCCACCAGCACCACCCCTCAGCCGCCTGGGAGACGGCCGAGCGCATCATGGTGGCGGTCACCGGCGCCCCGGGGAGCGACGGGGTGGTCCGCCGGGCCGCCCGGATGGCCCGCCGGATCAAGGGCGACCTGCTGGTGCTGCACGTGCGCCCGCTGGATGGCGCGCCGCCGGTGACGGGCGACGCCCGTCCGGAGGATGGCCCGGGCGACGAGGCCGGGTCCGGCAGCGGGACGGCCGTGCGAGATGGCGGCCCGGGCACAGCGGGGCTGGCCGCTTTGCGGGCCCTGGTGGAGGACGTCGGCGGCACCTGGCACGAGGTGCCGGGCGAGGACCCGGCCCGCACGGTGGTGGAGTTCGCCACCGAGCACTACATCACCCAGATCGTGGTGGGGGCCACCCGGCGCAGCCGGTGGGAGGAGTGGCGGCACGGGTCGGTGGTGCGCAAGGTGCTGCGCTTCGCCGCCGAGAAGGGGATCGACGTGCACGTGATCGCCCGTCGGGACGTGTCGGCCGAGGCGGCAGTGGCGGAGGACCAGGCCGGCGGGAGCTGACGCCAGGGCCGGCCGGACCGACCTGGGAAAACGTCAAGAATTTACCCTTCGTTCGCGAAGAGTTTCCCTACTATTCGCACACAAAGACGCTGCTTATCCGTAGAATACCTCGGCAAATGTGAGTTCAATCACCGACGCGCCCGGCCCCGACGACCGGCCGCCGCGTCACAGGACCGGGGGCGAGGATGACAGCAGGATGGCTGCGGGTGGCGGTGGCAGTCGGCGCGGCAGCGCTCGCCGGTGGGTGGACGGCGGTGCCCGGCGCCTCGGCCGCCACTACGACGGTGGCCGCCGCCGGCGCCGCCGAGACCCAGGGCCTCGTCTCGAGCATCTTCGGCACAGCCGTCGACGACGTGGGGGCCGGTGCCACCAGTGGCGGGGTGCCCGCCGGTCCCGGCTGCAGCGCCGGGCTCACCTACTCGCCGGCCCAGCCGGCGCCGGACAGCTCGGCCACCGGTGCAGCGGCCCTGACCAGGGAAGAGCAGGCGCCCGCCGATGCACAAGGCTGCATCGCCATCGACCGGTCAGCGGCCCCTCCCGGGGGATCCCCATCAGTTCTGGCCAACGCCTCGCACCTCCAGTACTACGCCTTCGCCCTCGACGCGGTGGCTCCGTTGGTCGGCTCGGACTCGGGGGCGACGGCGGCCAAGCCGCTGGATCTCACCCTGGCCCAGATCAAGGCCGTCTACGACTGCACCGTCACCCACTGGAACCAGCTCGGGGCCACCTCGACGGCACCGATCGTCCGCTACTGGCCTGAGGCCGGTTCGGCCGAGGCCAGCGTCTACAAGGCCATCTTGGGCTTCGACCCGACGGCGCTGACCACTACCGACCACTGCCACAACGACCTCGCCGGTTCGCACCTGGTGGCCGAGAACACCGAGGACCAGATCGTGGCCGACGGCAACCAGGCCACGGCGTTCACCCTGTACTCGCCGGGCGCCTTCGCCACCCAGTGGGACCACCCGGGCCAGTACGGGACGACGAAGACCAACACCGCCGACGCCCAGCCCAACACCAAAGGCAACTGGAGCCCCAGGCTCACCCTGGCCAGCGTCGAGGACCTGGCTGGGAGCGCCTTCCACCCTTTCGTCGACTTCACCGCCGGCCGGGGGCGGGGGAGCGAGGGGGTCGACCCGGCCACGGTGGCCGAGGCCAACGAGTGGTACTCGCACCCGGCCAGCACCACCGTCGTGCCCGGGGTCTTCTACCTCTACGACGTGGTCGACACCGCGCTGCCGACCGACTCGGCCGCGGTCTCCCTGGTCGGCTTCGACAACGCCGCCGGGGACACGGCGAGCGGCCTGTGCGGCGGGCAGGACACGGCGGCCATCGAGGCGGCCGGGTTCGAGCCGCTCGGCACGACGGGCGGCCCGACAGGCTCGGACCAGGCCGGGGCCACCTGCCGGGTCTTCGCCGGGACAGCCCGGCCGTAGCTCCCTATCCGTAGGACGAAGGAAGCCGTTCGATGCAGGCCCATGATCTCTACCCTGCCCGGCGCCGGACGTTCCAACGCTGGCTGCTCGGACCGGCCACCCTACTCCTCATGATCAGCGCGACGACGGTGCTCGGCGCTACCCCGCCGATCAGTGCAGTCGCGTCGGCGAGCCGTTCGCACGTGCCGCCACTGACGTCGGCTTCCCTTTCCCATCCTCCCCGTCGTTGCCTCAAGCGGACGAGCACCCGCAAAAGGCCAATCCGACATCCCCCAGGGTCCGGCAGCTCACGCACGACGACACCGCGACGACCGACGTCTGGCAGCAGGCGGACGGCGCGGTCCAAGCCGAGCTCAACTCCCGTCCGGTCAACTACCAACCGCCGGGCCAGGCGACATTCGCCCCTATCGTCACCACACTGGTGCAGGACCCGGCACGGGATGGCTGGTGGCAGTCCAAGGCCAATGCCTGGACCGCGTCGTTTGGTGCATCGGGGACGGCCACATCGTTCGTGCAGATCACCGGCCTGCCGGCCACCCTGGACTTCAACCCTGTCGGCGCCGAGGCGGTGAGCCCGACGGTTACAGGACCGACGGCGACCTATCCCGGTCTCTGGCCCGATGTGAACGCCGTTTACCGGGTCACGACTACCGGGGTGACCGAAGGGCTCGTGCTGACCTCGGACCAGGCCCAACCCACCTTCGACTTCGACCTCGGCCCGGGGGTGACGGCGCAGGCCGGTGCGCCGACAGGCGGACTCGAGCTGCTGTCCGGTGGTCAGCCGCTGGCGGTGGTGCCGCCGCTCACCGTCACCACTACCGAAGGCACCGAGGTGCCGGCCGCCACGTCGGGGGCGACCCAGGTGGTCACGGTCGGCAGCACAGGAGCGCCGGGGTCCGCCATCGCTATCTCGGTGAGCCCGACGTGGTTGGCCAACCAACCAACGACAGCCTTCCCCGTCACCATCGATCCGTCGGTGACAACGTCCATGGACGAGTCGTCCGCCTACAGCCTCACGACATTCAACGGCCGTCTCGCCAATACCGTCGAGGTCGGGGCCACAGATGGGGTCAAGTACCGAGGCGTGGTGCAGTTCTCCGGCTTCGACACACTGATGGGGCAATCGCCGCCGTGGGGCGTGTCGAGCGCCACCTTGGACATCAGGGCTGCCGCTGGGCACTCGACCACGACCACGACGACCTCGGTCTACCTGGACGAGATGAGCTACCTGACAACATATGCCGCGGTCTCCACAGGCCCACTGCTCGGAGCGGCCAGCGGCAAGACAGAGGTCTCGATCCCGTTGGACGGAGGCCGGACATCGCCGCTCACGAGCCTGCTGGCGAATCGTGCAAGAACCGTCTACTTCGGCATGGTGACAACGGGGGGTGGGACCACAACCGCGAAGACATACGTGTCACCGTTCGGCGGATCGGCCGGTGACGTGCAGTTCCTCCTCGAGCTCGTCAAAGCGGCGCCGGCGACCACGACGACAACGCCGGCCAACGGGTCGACGATCCCGACGACGACGCCGACGGTGACGGCCAAGGCCGTCGCGACATGCATCACACTTCCAGGAGGCGGGCACGCCTGTTCCTCTGTCTCCTACGACATGGAGATCTCGACGGACCCGGACGGTTCGGGCTCGGTGATCCAGTCGGGGTGGGCCACCGCGGGCGCAGGAACCACACCGATCTCGTGGACGGTTCCGCAGGGTTCACTGGTCAACGGGACCACCTACTATGTCTGGACGCTCACGAGAGACGCGACGACAGATGGCGTCGTCACACCACGGGCGCCAGGCTCGGTGAACCAGTTCAAGGTGACACTTCGTCTCGGCTCGGGGGGTCCCTCGCCCACCGATACCGTGGGGGCGGCCCCGGGCGCCACCACGACGCCGTCGGCCGGTGCACCGTCGCCGGGGACGTCGCCGGCCAGTGTCACGGTCAACCTGGTGACCGGCGACCTGGCCTTCACTTCCAACACCCATCAACTGACCACCCTGTCAGGTCCCGCCGGGCTCTCCCTCAGCTACAACTCGATGGAGTCGAGCGAGCACGGGTTGCTCGGGCAGTACTTCCGCACAGTGGACGGCCGCCGGGACTTCTCGGCCACAGACACCCTCGTGACCAGGCGGCTCGACCCGACGGTGGACGAGCGGTCGGGTGCTGAGGCCGTGACCGGAGGTATCGGCACAGGTCAGCCGTTCCTCGTCAAGTGGACGGGAGAGGTCACGGTCCCTGCGGCCGGGCAGTGGAAGCTCGGCGTGACTACCACAACCGGCATGCGCGTCTACGAAGGCGGCGGCGCGACATTGGTCGTGAACGACTGGACAGGCACAACGCCCAGCTGGCCGACACCCGACTTCGGGTCCACGCTGACACTGAGCGCCGGCCCCCATGCCGTCACGGTGGAGGCGTGGAGCTCCAGCCCGGACGCGGCGACGTTCGAGCTGTGGGCCAAGCGGATTAGCACGGGGGCCGAGTACGAAGTGCCCTCGACATGGCTGTCGCCCGACCCGCTCACCCTGCCGTCGGGCTGGAGCCTGTCGGCTGCCAACCTCGCCGGCGGATGGAACAAGCTCGACGACCTGGGGTCCGAGGTCGTGCTCCAGCAGGGCGACGGCACGACGGCGTCGTTCACCAACGAAGGGCACGGCCACTACGAAGGGGCGGCCGGCGACACAGAGCTCCTGTTGACGGTGGATGCAGCCGGGCAGTTCCAACTGTCGACGCCGACAGAGCAGCTCTACACGTTCAACGCGTCGGGCACAGTGGCATCGGTGGTCACCGTGGCCGACGACCGGCACCCGGCGGCGCTGAACTACACCTACAGCGGCAGCAACCTGGCGCTCACCAAGATCACCGACCCGGTATCGACACGGAGCATCCACCTCTACTACGGCGGCACAAGCTCCTGCCCGTCGACAGGCCACGCACCCAGTGGACTGCTCTGCCTGGTCACCTACTGGGACGGCACCCAGACGACATTTGTCTACAACGGCACAGGCGAGCTGGTCCGGGTGGTCAACCCGGGCGACCAGGTCGCCGACTTCGCCTACACAGCAAAGGGCCGGGTGGACGCCATCCGCGATCCCCTCGCCAACGACGCCATCTCGGCCGGGGTGGAGTCGGACTGCCCGGCCACAGGCACAACCACCGACTGCGAGACGCAGATCGCCTACACCGCCACAGGCAAGGTGTCGAGCGTCACCCAGCCCGCCCCTACGGCGTCCACAACGTCGACCCGCCCGAAGCGCACCTACACCTACACAGCCACCACACGCACGGCATCGGTCGACATCGCCGGGTTCGCCCGCACGGCCGAGTCGGTCAAGTACGACAGCCAGGACCAGATCACCACAGAGACCACAGCGGCCGGTCTCACGACCGAGACGTTCTGGAACGACGTCACAGAGCCGGTGGCCACCGTCACACCCAAGGGCGAGGAGAAGGCATCGGTCTACAACCTCGACGGCGAGGTCACCGACACCTACGGGCCGGCCCCGACCGCCTGTTTCACAGCGACCAGCCATCTGCCGGTGGCGACACCGGTCGGCACCAGTGGATGCGGTGTCGCCGTCCCCCATGCCCGCACCGGCTACGACGGGGGCATCGACGGGTTGGCGGCCACCTACTGGGCCAACCTCACACTGGCCGGTGCGCCCAGCAAGCACGGGACGATCGGCTCGGCTGCCCCGACCTGGTCCAGTTCGCCGGTGGGCACAAACCACTGGAGTGCCCGGTACACGGGAACGATCCATCTGGTCGCTGGGGTCTGGAATTTCTACAGCACATCGGGGGGCACAGTCAGCGTCTACCTCGACGGCCAGAGAGTCCTCTCCCATAGCGACGGCCTCGGCTCAGGCGTGTTCACCGTGCCGACGACCGGTCTCTACACGATCGAGATCGACTATGCGAACTCGACGATGAGCGCCAGCGGCGGGTTCACCGTCTACTGCGCGCGCCAACAGCTCACGACAACAACACCGGTGATCATCGGCCCGGCTGCCACATGGCTGGACCCGGGCTACGGCCTCAAGACCAGCACCACCACACCCGACGGCGACCTCACCGACTACAGCTACACAGACGCCGCCGGCGGCATCGGCCCCCAAAACGGCTTGGTGACCTCGACGACGCAGGATCCGGGGGGCCTCGACCTCACCACCACCACCGACTACGAGGATCCCAACACAGCCGGCACCTACCTGCGCAAGACGGCCACCGTCCTCCCGGACGGGGGAACCACGACGGACGCCTACTACAGCGGGACCACCGCTCCGATCGCTGCAGTGTGCGGGGTGGGTGCGACAACGCCTCAGGGCGGCCAGCTCGAACAGCAGACCGGACCAACACCGGGGACAGCGGGCAAGGCCCGGGTCCAGCAGTTCGTCTACGACGCCCAGGGCCAGCAGGCAGGTGTGCGAGTGGGCGACGCCACAGACATCGACACACGGGGCTGGCAGTGCACCCACTACGACACCCAAGGCCGGATGACCAGCCAGACCTGGCCAGCGGTCGGCAGCGCGGCGGCCCGAACAGTCACCTACACCTACGGCGTCGGCGGCAACCCGCTGGTCAACTCGGTGACCACAAGCACACGGACGATCACCTCGACGGTCGACCTCGAAGGACGGATGATCTCCTACACCGATAGTTGGGGGAAGACCACCACCGTCACCTACGACCAAGCCGGCCAGGTCACCACAACGACAGGTACTGGCGGCGACGTCACCGACTATTACGACGCGCAGGGTCTGCTGACACACGTGGCCCTGAACGGCGTGTACGCCGGATCCGGCTACTACTGCTTCACCGGGACGTGTGCCGGATCGCTGGAGGGCGCCACATTCCCCGGCTTCATCACGGCCCGGTACTCCTACGACAGCTACGGGAGAGAGGACGAGATCTACTACGGGACAACAACAGGCGCGCTCTTCGCCGGTGATGAGGAGACCTACTCGCTCGGCGGTCGAGTGCTGACCGACGACCCCGTCCCTCAGACATCCGACAGCACCTTCACCAATCCCAACCCTTCGGGCGGCGCAGACTTCACCTACGACGGGGCCGGCCGGCTCACCCAGGCCTACGTCCCCGGGGAAAAGATCGACTACAGCTACGGCACCAGCGCGCCGGGCGAGGGCTGTGCCCAGCCGACAGCCGGGAAGAACACCAACCTGACCTCGGTCACGACCTACCCGAGCGCCGGCGGCACAGCCACCACCGACTACTGCTACAACGGGGCCGACCAGCTCACCAAAACCCTCACATCGGGCACGGCCACGACAGCCGGCTCGGGCACAAGCACCAGCTACGCCTTCGACACCGAGGGCAACCAGACCGAGAACAAGGCCACCACCTACACCTGGGACTCCTCGGGCCGGCTGGCCAGTGCCGCCACCGGCGGCACCACCATCACCTACACCTACGACGCCCTGAACCGACTGATCCAGCGCACCAAGGGCTCGACAACCACCCGCTACGCCTACTGTGGGTACACGACAACCCCCTGCGCCGTCCTCAACTCCTCCAACACGGTGGAGACGGAGATGACGACCTCGATCGGTGGCGTGCTCGTCAGCGTGGCGCCCGGCTCCGACGATCAGAGGTTCTCCTACCCGAACCTCCTGGGCAACGAGATCGTCACCAACGATCGCGACGGGACACAGTCCTGGCTCAGCACCTACACGCCGTACGGGAAGGCGAGCACAGCATCGAAGGCGCCCAAGAACCTTCTCGCCGGTGGGCTCGACGAGGACGCGTTCGGATCGGACGGCAAGCTCACCGACGCCACACTGACAACACCGGTGGTGTTCATGGGGGCCAGGGCCTACCTGCCGGGCGAGGGCCGGTTCCTCTCGGTGGACCCCATCGAGGGCGGCTGCGCCAACGCCTACGTGTACGTGCGGGGGGATCCGGTGAACTCGGATGACCTGAGCGGAGACAGGACCTGCTCCTCGTACATGAAATTTAGTCAGAAGGGCGGCACCATTTATGCCTCGGTATACATCAATGATGACGGGTTACTCACCCTTGCTTTTTCAGTTGATCCAACACAGGGTCCAGGAACCATTATATTGGGTGGGGGCGCCGGTAATTGGCGAGTAACGCTAGGTAGCAAAGTTGT
>JASHWO010000143.1 GCA_030044045.1 Acidimicrobiales bacterium | reverse complement strand
CCCGGAGCGTGACGGACAGACGGCCGGGAGCGGGGTTGGGGCCCCGGGCGGGCCAATGGGCACCACGGCCGGCGCGGGGTTGGGGTCCCCGCTCTCCGGAGGAGCCCGGGGTCGGGGCCCCGGGCGGGCCAATGGGCACCACGGCCGGCGCGGGGTTGGGGTCCCCGCTCTCCGGAGGAGCCCGGGGTCGGGGCCCCGGGCGGGCCAATGGGCGCAGTATCGTGGGGCCACGTCGGAGGGTCGGCCCGGCGTCCGATGACGAGGCCGGAGGGTAGGTAGTGGCAGAGATCGAGATCGGCATCTTCAAGTCCGGACGGCGGGCCTACGGGTTCGACGACATCGCCATCGTGCCCAGCCGCCGGACCCGTGACCCCGAAGACGTCGACGTCTCCTGGGAGATCGACGCCTACCGCTTCGACCTGCCCCTGCTCGGCGCGGCCATGGACGGGGTGATGAGCCCGCACACTGCCATCGAGCTGGGCCGGCTCGGGGGGCTGGGGGTGCTGAACCTGGAAGGGCTGTGGACCCGGTACGAGGACCCGACCTCTCTCTTCGACGAGATCCGCGAGCTCGACGACGACAAGGCCACCGCCCGGATGCAGCAGATGTACCAGGAGCCGATCCAGCCCGAGCTGGTGACGGCGCGGATCCGGCAGATGAAGGAGGCCGGGATCACCGCGGCGGCGTCGGTGACCCCGCAGCGGACCGTGGGGCTGGCCCCGGCCATCCTCGCCGGCGAGCTGGACCTGCTGGTGATCCAGGGCACGGTGGTATCGGCCGAGCACGTCTCCAAGACGGTCGAGCCGCTGAACCTGAAGCGGTTCATCCGGGAGTTCGACATCCCGGTGATCGTGGGGGGCTGCGCCTCCTACCAGGCCGGCCTGCACCTGATGCGCACCGGCGCCGTGGGGGTGCTGGTGGGGGTGGGCCCGGGCAACGCCTGCACCACCCGGGGGGTGCTGGGGCTGGGCGTGCCCCAGGCCACGGCCATCGCCGACGTGGCCGGGGCCCGCATGCGGCACCTGGACGAGACCGGGGTGTACGTCCACGTCATCGCCGACGGCGGGATGAGCAAGGGCGGCGACATCGCCAAGGCCATCGCCTGCGGGGCCGATGCGGTGATGCTGGGCTCGCCGCTCTCCTCGGCCCAGGAGGCGCCGGCCCGGGGCTTCCACTGGGGCATGGCCACCTTCCACCCGACGCTGCCCCGGGGGGCCCGGGTGCGCACCGGGGTGCGGGGCAGCCTGAAGGAGATCCTGCTCGGCCCGGCCCACGAGAACGACGGCCGGATGAACCTCTTCGGCGCCCTGCGGACGGCCATGGCCACCTGCGGGTACGAGACGGTGAAGGAGTTCCAGAAGGCCGAGGTGATGGTGGCGCCGGCCCTGCAGACCGAGGGCAAGCAGCTCCAGCGGTCGCAGGGCGTCGGCATGGGCCATTGACTGCCGTCGACGACCCCGTCCTGGTCGTCGACTTCGGCGCGCAGTACGCCCGACTGATCGCCCGCCGCGTCCGCGAGGCCCACGTCTACTCGGAGATCGTCCCCCCCACCCTCAGTGCCGCCGAGCTCCTGGCCCGCCGGCCGCAGGGGATCATCCTCTCCGGCGGCCCGAAGTCGGTCTACGAGACCCCGGCCCCGTCGGTGGACCCGGCCATCTACGACGCCGGCGTGCCGGTGCTGGGCATCTGCTACGGCGCCCAGCTCCTCGCTCTCCAGCTCGGTGGCACGGTGACCCACACCGGCCGGGGCGGGTACGGCCGGACCCGCCTGGCGGTGACCGGCGGCTCCCCGCTCTTCGTGGACTGGCCCCAGGAGGCCGAGGTCTGGATGAGCCACGGCGATGCCATCACCGAGGCCCCGCCGGGGTTCGTGGCCACCGCGGCCAGCGCCGACGCCCCGGTGGCCGCCCTGCACGACCCGGACCGCCGGATCTACGGGGTGCAGTTCCACCCCGAAGTGGTCCACACCGACCGGGGGGCCGACCTGCTGGAGCGGTTCCTCTACGACGTGTGCGGGATCGCCCCGAGCTGGACCCACGTGTCCATCATCGAGCAGCAGGCGGCGGCCGTCCAGGCCCAGGTGGGGAAGGAGCGGGTGCTCTGCGCCCTCTCTGGCGGGGTGGACTCGGCGGTGGCGGCGGCCCTGGTGCACAAGGCGGTCGGCGACCAGCTCACCTGCGTGTTCGTCGACACCGGGCTCATGCGGGCCGGCGAGGCGGCCCAGGTGGAGGAGACCTTCCGCCGCCAGTTCCACGTGGACCTGGTGCACGTGAAGGCGGCCGACCGCTTCTTCGCCGCCCTGGCCGGGGTGACCGATCCCGAGCAGAAGCGCAAGATCATCGGGGAGCTGTTCATCCGCATCTTCGAGGAGGTGGCCCACGACCTGGGGGCGGGCGGCGACGGCGAGGGGCCCCGCTTCCTGGTGCAGGGCACCCTCTACCCGGACGTGATCGAGTCCGGCGGGGGCACCGGCGGGTCGGCGGCCAACATCAAGTCCCACCACAACGTGGGCGGGCTGCCCGAGGACCTCGACTTCGATCTGGTAGAGCCCCTCCGGCTGCTGTTCAAGGACGAGGTGCGGGCGGTCGGCGAGGAGCTGGGCCTGCCCCACGAGATCGTCTGGCGCCAGCCCTTCCCCGGCCCTGGCCTGGCCGTGCGCATCGTGGGCGAGGTCACGCCGGAGCGGGCCGAGATCCTGCGGGCGGCCGACGCGGTGGTGGTGGAGGAGATCCGCCGGGCCGGCCTCTACCGGGAGCTGTGGCAGAGCTTCGCCGTGCTCCCGGCGGTGCGCACGGTGGGGGTGATGGGCGACGGCCGGACCTACGCCTACCCGGTGGTGATCCGGGCCGTCACCAGCGACGACGCCATGACCGCCGACTGGGCCCGCCTCCCCTACGACCTGGTGGAGCGGATCGCCTCGCGCATCATCAACGAGGTGGACGGGGTGAACCGGGTGGCCCTCGACGTGACGTCGAAGCCGCCCGGCACCATCGAGTGGGAATGAGGCGGCCGGCCGGCCTCGGCGACGAGCAGCTCTTCTCCCTGGACGACGACCCCCCGGCCCCCCCGGCCGCCGCCGGGGACGACCCGGCGCCGGCCATGCCCCCCGACCCGGTGCCGCCGGCCCCCCCGCACCTGCCCGAGGAGCGGCCGTCGGCCGAGCTGCGGGCCCCTTTCCACCTGGCCCACCCCGAGGAGCTCCTGGACGGCCTGAACCCGCCCCAGCGGGCGGCGGTCGAGCACCGGGGCGGGCCCCTGCTGGTGGTGGCCGGGGCCGGCTCGGGCAAGACCCGGGTGCTCACCCGGCGGATCGCCCACCTGCTGGCCGCCGGGGACGCCGCGCCGTGGGAGATCCTGGCCATCACCTTCACGAACAAGGCGGCCGACGAGATGCGGCGGCGGGTGGTGGACCTGGTCGGTCCCCGGGCTGAGCGGATGTGGGTCTCCACCTTCCACTCGGCCTGCCTGCGCATCCTGCGCTCCCACGCCGACCGGCTCGGCTACCAGCCGGGCTTCACCGTCTACGACGACACCGACTCCCGTCGCCTGGTGGAGATCATCGTGGCCGAGCTGGGCCTGGACACCAAGCGCCTGCCCCCCCGCTCGGTGGCGGCGGTGATCGGCCAGGCCAAGGGAGAGCTGGTGGGCCCGGCCGAGTTCGCCGAGACGGCCGGGTACGGGGGCGACCCGTTCCGGCGGCGGATCGGGGACGTGTACCTGGCCTACCAGCAGCGGCTGCTGGCGGCCAACGCCATGGACTTCGACGACCTGCTGCTCCAGGCGGTCCGGCTCCTCCAGACCGACGACGACGTGCGCCGGACCTACCAGGAGCGGTTCTGCCACGTCCTGGTGGACGAGTACCAGGACACCAACAAGGCCCAGAACGAGCTGGTGCTGCTGCTCGGCCGGGACCACGGCAACGTGTGCGTGGTGGGCGACGGGACACAGTCGGTGTACGCCTTTCGAGGGGCTGACGTGCGGAACATCCTCGACTTCGAGGAGGCGTTCCCCTCGGCCACCACCGTGCTGCTGGAGCAGAACTACCGCTCCACCCAGACCATCCTCGACGCGGCCAACGCGGTGATCGCCAACAACATGGGCCGCCGGCCCAAACGCCTCTTCACCGAAGGGGCGGCCGGCGAGCCCATCTGCCGCTACCGGGCCGAGGACGAGCACGACGAGGCGCGCTGGGTGGCCGCCGAGATCGGGCGGTTGCACACTGCCGAGCACCTGCCCCACGGGGACGTGGCCATCTTCTACCGCACCAACGCCCAGAGCCGGGTGGTGGAGGAGGAGCTGGTGCGGGCCGGCGTGCCCTACAAGGTGATCGGGGGCACCCGCTTCTACGATCGCCGCGAGATCAAGGACATGCTGGCCTACCTCCGCCTGCTGGCCAACCCGGCTGACGAGGTGTCGGCCCGGCGGGTGGTGAACGTGCCGAAGCGGGGGATCGGCAACACGTCGGTCCTGCGGCTGGCCGCCTGGGCGGCAGCCGAGCACCGCAGCGTCGGCGAGGCCCTGGCCCACGCCGAGGTGGCGGGGTTGACCGGCAAGGCGCTCCGGGGCGCCCAGGAGCTCGACGCCCTGCTGGCCGACCTGCGGGAGCTGGCCTCCCGGGTGCCTCCGGGGGAGCTGGTGCAGGCGGTGGCCGAGCGCTCCGGCTACCTGGCCGAGCTGGTGGCCGAGCACAGCCACGAGGCCGACGGCCGCATCGAGAACGTGGCCGAGCTGGTGGGGGTGGCGGCCGAGTACCAGGACCTGGACGAGCTGCTGGAGACGGTGGCCCTGGTCTCGGACTCGGACGAACTGGACAGCGAGGCCACCCGGGTGTCGCTGATGACCCTGCACACGGCCAAGGGGCTGGAGTTCCCGGCCGTGTTCCTGATCGGCCTGGAGGACGGCATCTTCCCCCACTTCCGGGCCCTGGGCGAGCCCCGGGAGCTGGAGGAGGAGCGCCGGCTCTGCTACGTGGGCATCACCCGGGCCCGGTGCTGGCTGTACCTGTCGCACGCCTGGGTGCGCACGCTTTGGGGGCGGACCTCGCACAACATCCCGAGCCGCTTCCTCTCCGAGGTGCCCGGAGAGCTGGTGCGCGACGTGGGGTTGGCCGGTGGCAGCAGCGGCTGGCGGTCGGACGACGACTGGCACCAGGAGGGTGCGGACGGCCGGCGGTCGGACGAGGGCGGCAGGGTCTTTGGCGCCGGTCGGGGCCCGACGGGTGGCAGCCGCTGGGGCGACCTGCCCGGGCCGCCCCGTCCCCGGGAGCGCACTGGTGCCGAGGCGCTGGATCTGCAGCCGGGCGACCAGGTGGTCCACGCCCACTGGGGCGAGGGGGTGGTGCTGGCGGCCAAGGGCAGCGGGGACAAGGCCCAGGCTACGGTGCGGTTCGCCTCGGTGGGCGAGAAGCGGCTCCTGCTCTCGGCCACCCCCCTCCGCCGGGCCTGACCGCCGAGTTTCCTGTACATTTCGTACATGAGCGATCTGGCGGTCAGCGTCGCACGAGACCACTTGGCCGAGGCCATCGACCAGGCTCGGCGTTCGGGCGAGCCGGTCTACGTCACCCGTAGGGGCCGGCGCGTCGCGGTCATCGTGGACGCCGACGCCTACGACGCCCTGGTCGAGGCGGCTGAGGAGGCGCTCGACCGGTCGGAGCTGGAGGCGGCCCGCGCCGAGGACGACTTCGTGCCCTGGGAGGAAGTCAAGGCCGACCTTGGCCTTCTGTGAGCACCTACCGGGTTGACATCGCCCGCCGGGTGGTGAAGGCGCTCTCCCGCCTGCCGCGGCGTGAGCAGCAACGCATCCGTGCCGCCATCGACCTGCTGGCCGAACAGCCGCGCCCGCCCGGCTGCACTGCCCTCGTCGGTGAACCCCACGCCTACCGGGTGCGTGTCGGTGACTGCCGGATCGTCTACGAGGTATCCGACGACCGCCTGGTCGTCCAGGTGGTCCGCATCGGGCACCGCCGGGACGTCTACCGCCAGTGACGACTGCCGGGTGGCCGGGGGAGCGGGGGCAGTCCATCTCTCGGGCGGGCGCCCCGGTCCCGGAGGGGGGCCGTCTGGCGCCCACCCGTACCCCCACGCCTATCATCGGATGCCGATGAAGCGTCCCTACCGGGTGGTGGTGGCCAAGCCCGGCCTCGACGGGCACGACCGGGGGGCCAAGGTCATCGCCCGGGCGCTGCGCGACGCCGGCTTCGAGGTGGTCTACACCGGCCTCCACCAGACTCCCGAGCAGGTGGTCTCGGCCGTGGTCCAGGAGGACGCCGACGCCGTCGGCCTCTCGCTGCTCTCCGGCGCTCACCTGACCCTGGTGCCCCGGGTGATCGAGGGCCTGGCCGTCGAGGGGCGGGGCGACGTCCTGGTGGTGGTAGGGGGGATCATCCCCGAGGACGACATCCCGGCGCTGAAGGCGCAGGGCGTGGCCCAGGTGTTCACCCCCGGGGCCCCGCTCCCCTCGATCGGCCAGTGGCTGGCCGAGGCGCTCGACCGGCGCGAGGAGTCGTCCGGGGTGTAGGCCCGCCCGGCGGCGCGGGACCGGTGGGCCCGCGGCGCGTGCAATCGACCAGTAGTCCAGCCAGCAGCCAGCAGACCAGGAGGAGCAGTTCCCAGTGGATCTCTACGAGTACCAGGGCAAGCAGTACTTCGCCCGCTTCGGCATCCCCATCTCGCCCGGCGGGGTGGCCGACACGGTGGACGAGGCAGTGGCCCAGGCCGAGGCGGCTGGCTACCCGGTGGTGGTCAAGGCCCAGGTCAAGGTGGGTGGCCGGGGCAAGGCCGGTGGCGTGAAGCTGGCCGCCGACGCCGACGAGGTCCGCCGGCACGCCGGCAACATCCTGGGCCTGGACATCAAGGGCCACGTGGTGCGCCGACTGTGGGTCGAGCACGCCTCGGACATCGCCAAGGAGTACTACGCCAGCTTCACCCTGGACCGTCCCAACAAGACGCACCTGGGCATGCTCTCGGCCGAGGGCGGGGTGGAGATCGAGGAGGTGGCGGCCACCAACCCCGAGGCCATCGCCAAGCTGGCCGTCGACCCGGTGAAGGGGCTGGACGAGGCCACCGCCCGGCAGTGGGTGGACCAGGCCGGCCTGGACGAGGAGGCTCGGGAGCAGGCGGCGGCGCTGCTGGTGAAGCTCTACACCTGCTACGTGGAGGGCGACTGCGACCTGGCCGAGGTCAACCCGCTGATCCTCACCCCGGAGGGGCGGGTGCACGCCCTCGACGCCAAGGTGACCCTGGACGACAACGCCCGCTTCCGCCACCCCGAGTGGGACGAGTACGCGGCCACCGAGACCGAGGATCCCCGGGAGCGGATGGCCAAGGAGAAGGGGTTGAACTACATCGGCCTGTCGGGCACGGTGGGCATCATCGCCAACGGTGCCGGGCTGGCCATGTCCACCCTCGACGTGGTCACCCAGGTCGGTGGCACCGCGGCCAACTTCCTGGACATCGGGGGCGGGGCCAACGCCGACGTGATGGCCGCCGCGCTGGAGGTGATCAACGCCGACCCGGCGGTCAAGGCGATCTTCGTCAATATCTTCGGCGGCATCACCCGGGTGGACGAGGTGGCCAAGGGGGTCATCGAGGCCCTGTCCCGGGTCGACCTGCAGTCGCCGATCGTCCTCCGGTTGGACGGCACCAACGCCGAGCAGGGCCGGGCCCTGCTGGCCCCCCACCTGTCCGACACCCTCCAGGCCGAGCCCACCATGCTCGACGCCGCCCGCCGGGCCGTGGCCCTGGCCGCCGGCTGACCCCGACCCACGACCCGAGGAGCAGGAGCAACCGTGAGCATCTTCGTCGACGAGCACACCACCGTCGTCATCCAGGGCGTCAGCCCCACCAGCCAGGGCCTGTACCACGGCCTGCGGAACCAGGCCTACGGCACCAAGGTGGTGGCCGGCACCAACCCGAAGCGGGGGGGCGAGGAGATCGAGGGCATCCCGGTCTTCGCCACCGTGAAGGAGGCGGTGGCGGCCACCGGGGCCACAGCCTCGTTCATCTCGGTGCCGCCGCCGCACGCCGCCGCCGCCATCCTGGAGGCCGCCGAGGCGGGCATCGCCTTCGTGGTCTGCATCACCGAGGGCATCCCGGCCCAGGACGAGGCCGTCACCTACAACCGCCTGGTGCAGGAGTTCCCCGGCACCCGGCTGCTGGGGCCGAACTGCCCGGGGATCATCTCCCCCGGGAAGTGCAACATCGGCATCACCTCGGGCGACATCGCCCTACCCGGTGGCCCGGTGGGCATCGTCAGCCGCTCGGGCACCCTCACCTACCAGGCTCTGCACGAGCTGTCCCAGCAGGGCGTGGGCCAGACCACGTGCGTGGGCATCGGCGGGGACCCGGTACCGGGCACCAACTTCATCGACTGCCTGGCCGCCTTCCAGGCCGACCCCGACACCAAGGCCGTCATGATGATCGGCGAGATCGGCGGCTCCGAGGAGGAGCGGGCGGCCGAGTTCATCGCCGACCACGTCACCAAGCCGGTGGTCTCCTACGTCGCCGGGGTCACCGCCCCACCCGGGCGCAAGATGGGCCACGCCGGCGCCATCATCTCCGGCTCCCAGGGCACCGCCCAGGCCAAGATGGCCGCCCTGTCGGACGCCGGGGTGACCGTGGCCCAGAACCCCACCGAGGCCGGCGAGAAGATGGTGGAGATCGTCAAGGGCCTGGGGTAGGGCTACCGGTCGGCGCAGGTGCCCGGGTGCGCCCGAGGCCGATTGGCAACACCGGGTATACTGTCGGGGATGGCCAAGGTGATGGTGTCGCTGCCGGACGACCTCCTGCGGGCCGTCGACATCGAGGCGGATCGTCGCGGCACCACCCGGAGCGGCTTCTTGCGAGCGCTGGCCGAGGAGACCCTGCGACGGCGCACGGCCCGCCGTGCCCAGGCGATGGCCGAGATCGACGGCATGGACGGGCCTCCCGTCGGCCACGGGGGCGGCGTGGCCGAGCTGGTCAAGGCGACCCGGCCCGAGCATTGAGCCCGTGGTTCCTCGACGCCAGCGTCCTGCTGGCCAGCGAGGACCCCGACGACGAGCACCACGGGGACGCCGGCCGGCTGCTCCGGGGCGCCGTGCCGCTGGCCACCCTTGACCTGGCCTTCTACGAGGTCAGCAACGTGGCGGTGTGTGCCTGGCGGGATCACGCCGCGGCTCGCCGGTTGCGGGCGCGGGTCGCCGCGGTGGCCGACGACGGTGGTCTGGTCCGCATCGGGGGGTCGCTCGTCGCCGAGGCGGAGACCATCGCCCGGGAGCACGGCATCTCCGTGTACGACGCGGCGTACGTGGCGGGAGCCCGGAGCTCGGGCGCCCAGCTCGTGAGCTGCGACGTCCGGGACTTGGTGTCACGGGAGCTCGCCCGCCTCCCGGCCGGCGCGCTTGGCGGTTCGGAGGCGCCGTAGGGGTCGCGGGACGCTGGCGGAGCACGACCGCCTTGCCGGCGGTCAGGAGCGGTTGAAGACGTCCTTGCCGAAGGGTTTCAGGCCCGGGGCGGCGGCCCAGCCCAGGTGGCCGTGGCCGTCGGTGCCGCCGGTGGTGAGGCCCAGCAGATCCTCGTAGCTGCGCAGCGCCGAGTAGTGGTCGTAGCGGCCGGTGGTGTCCACGCTGCCCGGCCGGAGGTAGCGGCTGTTCAGCAGCAGGGCGCCGATGCGCCCGCCGCCGGGGGCCTGGGCGTCGGCGGTGGCCGTCGAGTCCCCGGGGGCGGCCACGTTCGGCCCGGGTTGCTCGCCGCAGCAGGCGTCGGCCTCTGTCGGGAAGGTGGAGGGGTCGGCGTCGGACTCGTCGAAGGTGATCACCACCAGCATCGACCCGGAGCGGTAGGCCGGGGAGTCGAGGATGGTGGGCATCCAGTGCTGCAGGAAGTCGTCGGCGCCGACCAGGCCGCCCTGGTGGGTGCCTGTGCTGTTGGTGCCGGTGCACGGTGTGTCGTGGCCGTCGTCGCAGGTGTCGGGGGTGACGAAGGCGAAGCGGGGGGTGGTGCCGGCCTTGGAGAAGTCCCGCACCAGGTGGCCCGAGGGGGCCGGCGTGCCGGTGGGCCCCAACGTGCCCAGCGGCACCACGTTGGCGTCGCAGAGGGCCGGGTCGTCGATGATCGACCGGAACCACACGAAGGGGTCGTGCCGGGTCACGTACTGGTCGGTGGGCGTGGCCACCACGGCCGACACGCCGCCGGTGGCCGGATGGGCGCAGTCGGTCCCGCCGGTGGGGTCGGCCACGCCGCCGTCTCGGGCCGGTGTGTTTCCCATGTCTTCCTCGTAGGCCCGCCAGGAGGCCACGTGGGTGGTGGGGTTCGGCGGGTACTTGGCGTCGAGCTGTGTGGCGATGGTCGCCACGCTCGGCGGGTAGACGCAACCCTCGCCCTTCACCTGGCCGTCGGCGGCGGGGGTGCCGGGGGAGACGTCGGCGAACGACGAGACGCAGTCGTCCTGCGTTGTGGTGGTGGGCGACTGGCCGGACACCTGGGCGATGTAGTTGTCCAGGCTGTCGTGGCCGATGGCGTAGTAGTCGGCCAGGAGCTCGCCCTTCGGCCGCAGCACGTGGTTCAGGTAGGTGGCCGGGGAGTGGGGCCCGAAGGTGGTCTGGTAGCCCTCGTTCTCCAGCTCGATCACCACGACGTGGTCGATCTTCCCGGGGGGCAGGGCGGCCCGCACGATGCCGCCCGAGCCGCCGCCCGAGCCCGAGCCGCTGGCGCCGGCCATGCCGGGCCCCAGGAGGGTGCCGCCGGCCAGCACTGCCGACAGGACGGCGAGGGGGATGCGCCGGGTGCAGCGGGCGGCCACGATGGGAGACCGTAGCCCGCCACCCCGAGTACCTGCAGTGGGGCCCCAGGCGGGTACGGTAAGCACCGTGCGGGTGGCGGTGCTGGCATCGGGCAGCGGGACGATCCTGGAGGCGATGCTGGCCGCCGGGGTGCCCGTCTCGGTGGTGCTGGCCGACCGGCCCTGCCGGGCACTGGAGGTGGTCCAGGTGGCCGGGGTGCCGGGCGAGCTGGTCGACCGCCGGGAGCACGGCGGCTTCGGCCCCGGGTTCGACCGCCGGGGCTACACGGTCCGGGTGGCGGCGGTGCTGGCCGGCTACGCCCCGGACCTGGTGGCCATGGCCGGGTTCGGCACGGTGCTGGCCGAGCCGGTGCACGAAGCCTTCCCCGGCCGCATCCTGAACACCCACCCCGCCCTGCTCCCGGCCTTCCCGGGGTGGCACGCGGTGGCCGACGCCCTGGCTGCCGGGGCTCGGGTGACCGGGTGCACCGTGCACGTGGCCACCGTCGAGATGGACGCCGGCCCGATCCTGGCCCAGGAGCAGGTGGCGGTAGCGCCCGGCGACACCGTCGAGTCGTTGCACGAGCGGATCAAGGCGGCGGAGCGGCGGCTGTACCCGGCGACCGTGCGGCGGGCGCTGGACGAGCTGGCGGCCACCGGCACGCTGGAGGCGATGGTGGCGACGGCGCCCGAGGCAGCGGCGCCCGAGGCGACAGAGGCGATGGTGGCGGGCCGCCGCCCCGAGGAGGTGCGGGCGTCGTGAGGGCGCTGCTGTCGGTGTACGACAAGACGGGCCTGGAGGACCTGGCCCGGGGGCTGGCCGACCTCGGTTGGGAGCTGGTGGCCAGCGGCAATACCGCCGCCGCCCTGGAGGCCGCGGGCATCGCCCACCGCCAGGTGGCCGAGGTCACCGGCTCCCCGGAGATGCTGGGCGGCCGGGTCAAGACCCTGCACCCGCGTATCCACGGCGGGATCCTGGCCGACCGCTCCGTCCCCTCCCACCTGGCCGACCTCGAGGCCCAGGGCATCGAGCCCATCGACCTGGTGGTCTCCAACCTCTACCCCTTCCGCTCCGACCCCTCGGTGGAGCTGATCGACGTGGGCGGGCCCACCATGGTGCGGGCGGCGGCCAAGAACTTCGCCCACGTGGGCATCGTCACCTCGCCGGCCGACTACCCCGGGGTGCTGGCCGAGCTGCGGGCCGGGGGCGCCCTGTCCGATGCCACCCGGCACCGCCTGGCCCGGGCGGCCTTCGCCCACACGGCGGCCTACGACGCGGCCATCGTCTCCTGGTTCGACGGGGATCCGGGGGCCGCCGCGCCGGTCCCGGCACCCGACGGCGCGGCGGACCACGTCCTCCTCCCGCCGACGATCCACCTCACGCTGGAGCGGGCCCAGGACCTCCGCTACGGCGAGAACCCCCACCAGGCCGGCGCCCGGTACCGTCTGGCCGGCCGGGAGAGCTGGTGGGACGGGGTGGTCCAGCACGGCGGCACCGCCCTCTCCTACCTGAACCTGTTCGACGCCGACGCCGCCTGGCGGCTGGTGCACGAGCTGGCGGCCGATGCCGGGCTGGGGCCTGCGCCCGCCGGGAGCGGCGGTACGGCGGCGGTGGCCATCGTGAAGCACGCCAACCCGTGCGGGGCGGCGGTGGCCCCGGACCTGGCCACTGCCTACCAGCGGGCGCTCGAGTGCGACCCGGTCTCGGCCTTCGGGGGCATCGTGGCCGTGGGTGGGGAGGTGACGGCCGAGGTGGCCGAGGTGATGGCGGCCGGTCCCATGACCGACGTCGTGGTGGCGCCGTCGTTCGCCGAGGCGGCCGTGGCCCGCCTGCGCGCCAAGCGCAAGGCCACCCGCTTGCTGGCCGCCCCGGCCCCCGAGCCGGCCGGCCGACAGCTGCGCAGCCTGGGCGCTTCGGTGCTGGTGCAGGAGCCCGACCGCTTCCTCTCCGACCCGGCCGGCTGGAAGGTGGTCACCAAGGTCGCCCCGACCGAGACGCAGTGGCGCGACCTGGTGCTGGCCTGGCGGGTCTGCGGGCGCACCACCTCCAACGCCGTCGCCGTGGTCACCGCCGGCCAGGCGGTAGGGGTGGGCGCCGGCCAGCAGTCGCGGGTGGTGGCGGCCGAGCTGGCGGTGACCAAGGCGGGGGAGCGGGCCCGGGGCGGGGCCGGGGCCAGCGACGCCTACTTTCCTTTCCCCGACGGCCTGGAGGTGCTGGCCCGGGCCGGGGTGGCGGCGATCGTCCAGCCCGGCGGCTCGGTGCGTGACGCCGAGGTCACGGCGGCGGCCGACGCCGCCGGCCTGGCCATGGTCCACACCGGCGAGCGGCACTTCCGGCACTGACGTGCCCCACTACCTGACATGTCCCCCTGCCTGATATGACGGCGATCCTGCTCGACGGGGAGTGGCTGGCCGCCCGCATCCGGGCCGAGGTGGCCGACCGGGTGGCCCGGTTGCGCGCCGAGGGGGTGCCGGTGGGCCTGGGCACGGTGCTGGTGGGCGACGACGGCCCCAGCGCCCGCTACGTGGCCATGAAGCACGAGGACTGCGCCGAGGTGGGCATCGCCTCGTTCCACGAGCACCTGCCGGCCGACGCCACCCAGGCCGACGTGGAGGCCGTGGTGGCCCGGTGCAACGCCGACCCGGCCGTCCACGCCTACCTGGTCCAGCTCCCGCTGCCCGCCGGCCTGGACGAGGAGCGGGTGCTGCTGGCAGTGGACCCGGAGAAGGACGTGGACGGGCTGCACCCGGTGAACCTGGGCCGGCTGGTCATGGGGGCCCCCGGGCCACTGCCCTGCACCCCGGCGGGGATCGTGGAGCTGCTGCACGCCTTCGACGTGCCGGTGGAGGGTCGCCACGTGGTGGTGATCGGCCGGGGGCTGACCATCGGCCGACCGCTGGCCCTGCTGCTGGCCCTGAAGCGGCCGTGGTGCAACGCCGCGGTGACCGTGGTGCACACCGGGGTGGACGACCTGGCCGGGCTGGTCCGCCAGGGCGACGTGGTGGTGGCCGCCGCCGGCCGGGCCGGGCTGGTGACCCCCGACATGGTCAAGCCAGGGGCGGCGGTGGTGGGGGCGGGGACGAGCTGGGAGGGGCGCAAGCTCCTCTCCGACGTGGACGAGGAGGTGGCCGAGGTGGCCGGTTGGATCACGCCCCGCATCGGCGGGGTGGGCCCGATGACCCGGGCCATGTTGCTGCGGAACGCGGTGCGGGCGGCGGAGCGCCGGGCATGACCGGGGAGCACGAGGAGCGGCCCTGGGGGTCGTACATGGTGCTGGACGACGAGGCCCACGACCACAAGGTGAAGCGCATCGTGGTGCGGCCGGGCAAGCGGCTCAGCTACCAGCGCCACGCTCGGCGGTCGGAGCACTGGTTCGTGGTCAGCGGGCAGGGCACGGTGACCATCGACGGGGCGGCCCGGCCGGTGGTCGCCGGCGAGGCGGTGGACGTGCCGGTCGGCGCCGCCCATCGCATCGAGAACACCGGTGAGGGCGACCTGGTGTTCGTCGAGGTGCAGCACGGCGACTACTTCGGCGAGGACGACATCGTCCGCCTGGAGGACGACTTCGGCCGGGCCGGGGGCCCGGCCCGCACGAGATGACGACCCGGGGCGGGCCGGGGCGGCGGGCTGAACGGTACAATTCGCCGTCGTGACCAGCATCGCCGCCCTGCTGGCGGCCGGCCCGACGTACTCCTTCGAGTTCTTCCCGCCCAAGAGCGACGCCGAGCAGGCGACCCTGGCCGCCACCCTGCGCGACCTGGAGCCGTTGAAGCCGTCGTTCGTCTCGGTGACCTACCGCGGCGGCCGGGCCTCCCGGCAGCGCACCTACGACCTGGTGACCGGGATGCTCCACACCACCTCGCTGAACCCCATGGCCCACCTGATCTGCGTGGCCCACACCCGGCTGGAGCTGGCCGAGATCCTGGTCGACTACCGCCGGGCCGGGGTGGAGAACCTGATGGCCTTGGGCGGCGACCCGCCGGCCGACCCGGCCGACGGCCCGGGCGAGCTGGCCCACGCCGTCGAGCTGGTGGCGCTGGCCCGGGCCATCGGCGGCTTCTCGATCGGAGTGGCGGCCCACCCGGCCGGCCATCCGGCTTCGCCCGACCTGGTCGCCGACCGGGACCGGCTGGCCGAGAAGCTGCGGCTGGCCGACTTTGCGGCCACGCAGTTCTTCTTCGAGGTGGGGGAGTACCTGTCGCTGATGGAGGACCTGGCGGCTCGGGACGTCCACCAGCCGGTGCTGCCGGGCATCATGCCGGTCACCTCGCTCTCCTCGGTGGGGCGGATGGCCACCATGGGGGCCCCGGTGCCGGGCTGGGCGGTGGCCCAGCTGGAGGCAGCCGACGCCGCCGGCGGCAAGGAAGCGGTCCGGCGGGAGGGGGTGGCCATGGCCACCGAGCTCTGCCAGGCCCTGCTCGACGCCGGCGCGCCGGGCTTGCACTTCTACACGCTCAATCGGTCGAGCGCGACCCGGGAGATCTACGCCGCCCTGGGCTTGGCGCCGGAGCTGTCGGTCGCCGGGTAGGCAGCGGGGCGGGGTCAGTCGAGGGAAGCCAGGGCCTGGTTGAAGGTGGGCGAGGGCCGCATCACGGCGGACGCCTTCGCCGGGTCGGGATGGTAGTAGCCGCCAATGTCCACCGGGGCGCCCTGGACGGCCACCAGCTCGTCCACGATGGCCTGCTCGTCCTGCGCCAGGGTCTCGGCCAAGGGGGTGAAGGTGGCGGCCAGGGCCGGGTTCTCGGTCTGGGCCGCCAGCTCCTGGGCCCAGTAGAGGGCCAGGGAGAAGTGGCTGCCCCGGTTGTCGATGCCGCCCAGCTTGCGGGTGGGCGACTTGTCGCGCTCCAGGAAGGTCCCGGTGGCCCGGTCGAGGGTGGTGGCCAGCACAGCGGCCCGGGCGTTGCCGGTGTGCCGGGCCAGGAGCTCGAAGCTGCTGGCCAGGGCCAAGAACTCGCCCAGGCTGTCCCAGCGCAGGTAGTCCTCGGCCAGGAGCTGCTGGACGTGCTTCGGGGCGGAGCCGCCGGCGCCCGTCTCGAACAGGCCGCCCCCGGCCAGCAGGGGGACGATGGAGAGCATCTTGGCGCTGGTGCCCAGCTCCAGGATGGGGAAGAGGTCGGTCAGGTAGTCCCGCAGCACGTTGCCGGTGACCGAGATCGTGTTCTCGCCGCGCCGGATCCGAGCCAGGGAGAAGGCGGTGGCCTCGGCCGGGGCCATGATCTCGATCTGCAGGCCCTCCGTGTCGTGCTCGGGCAGGTAAGCGCGCACCTTGGCGATCAGGTTGGCGTCGTGGGCCCGCTGCGGGTCCAGCCAGAACACGGCCGGGTCGCCGGTGATGCGGGCCCGCTCCACGGCCAGGCGGACCCAGTCGCGGATCGGCACGTCCTTGGTCTGGCACATGCGGAAGACGTCGCCCGGGGCCACCGGCTGCTCGAGCACCACCGCCCCCGAGCCGTCCACCACTCGGACGGTGCCGGCCCGGGAGATCTCGAACGTCTTGTCGTGGCTGCCGTACTCTTCGGCGGCCTGGGCCATCAGCCCGACGTTGGGCACCGAGCCCATGGTGGCCGGGTCGAGGGCGCCGTGGGCCCGGCAGTCGTCGATCACCGCCTGGTACACGCCGGCGTAGCTGCCGTCGGGGATCACGGCCAGGGTGTCGTGCTCCTGGCCGTCGGGGCCCCACATGTGGCCGGAGCTCCGGATCATGGCCGGCATCGAGGCGTCCACGATCACGTCGCTGGGTACGTGGAGGTTGGTGATGCCCCGGTCCGAGTCGACCATGGCCAGGGCCGGGCCGGCGGCCAGCTCGGCGTCGAACGACGCCCGGATCGCCGGGCCCTCGGGCAGGGCGCCCAGGCCGGCGAAGACGGCGCCCAGGCCGTCGTTCGGGCTGAGGCCGGCGGCCGCCAGCACCTCGCCGTAGCAGGCGAAGGTCTCGGGGAAGTAGGCCCGCACGGCGTGGCCGAAGACGATCGGGTCCGAGACCTTCATCATGGTGGCCTTCAGGTGCACGGAGAAGAGCACGCCCTCCTCTTTGGCCCTGACCACCTGGGCGGCCAGGAACTCGCGGAGCGGCGCGAGGCGCATCACCGACACGTCGACCACCTCGCCGGCCAGCACCGGCACGGCCTCCCGTAGCACGGTGACCTCCCCGTCGGCGCCGGCCAGCTCGATGCGCAGGGTGTCCTCGGCCTCGATCACGGCCGACCGCTCGGTGGAGCGGAAGTCGCCGCCGGCCATGTGGGCGACGTTGGTGCGCGAGGCGGGCGACCACGGGCCCATCCGGTGCGGGTGGGTCCGGGCATAGCGCTTGACCGAGCTCGGAGCCCGGCGGTCGGAGTTGCCCTGGCGCAGCACCGGGTTGACGGCGCTGCCTTTGATGCGGTCGTAGCGGACGCGGACGTCGCGCTCCTCGTCGGACGCCGGGTCGTCGGGGTAGGGGGGGAGGGGGAACCCCTGCTGCTGCAGCTCGGCCACGGCGGCCTTCAGCTGGGGGACGGAGGCCGAGATGTTCGGCAGCTTGATGATGTTGGCCTCGGGGGAGCGGGTCAGCTCGCCCAGCTCGGCCAGGGCGTCGGGGACCCGCTGGCCCTCGGCCAGGTACTCCGGGAAGGCGGCCAGGATGCGGCCGGCCAGGGAGATGTCCCGGGTCTCGACCCGCACCCCGGCGGTGGCCGCGTAGGCCTGGACCACCGGGAGGAAGGAGGAGGTCGCCAGGGCCGGCGCCTCGTCGGTGTGGGTGTAGATGATGGTGGGTTCGGTCACCGCTGCTACATCAGCACCAGGGGACGAGGCGCCGCAACCCGGTCGCCGTCTCGACCGGCCGGGGAGGGGCCGCCTAACGTGGCGGCCATGGCATCAACGACTCCCGTCCAGGTCACCGTCACCGGGGCTGCCGGCCAGATCGGCTACTCACTCCTCTTCCGCATCGCCTCCGGGCAATTGCTGGGCGAGGACCAGCCGGTGGTGCTCCGGCTGCTGGAGATCGAGCCGGCGATGAAGGCGCTGGAGGGCGTGGTGATGGAGCTGGACGACTGCGCCTTCCCCCTCCTGGCCGGGGTGGAGGCCACGTCGGATCTGGCCGTGGCCTTCGACGGCACGTCGTGGGCCCTGCTGGTGGGCTCGGTGCCCCGCAAGGCCGGCATGGAGCGGGGTGACCTGCTGAGCGTGAACGGCGGGATCTTCAAGCCGCAGGGCCGGGCCGTCGCCGAGCGCGCCGCCTCGGACGTGCGGGTCTTGGTGGTGGGCAACCCCTGTAACACGAACTGCCTGATCGCCCGGTCGAACGCCCTCGAGGTGCCGGCCGACCGGTGGTTCGCCATGACCCGGCTGGACGAGAACCGGGCCAAGCACCAGCTTGCCCAGCAGGCCGGCGTGCCGGTGTCGTCGGTGATCAACCTGGCCATCTGGGGCAACCACTCGGCCACCCAGTTCCCGGACTTCGGTGCGGCGCTGATCGACGGCAAGCCGGTGCCCGAGGTGATCGGCGACACCGGGTGGCTCCAGGGGGAGTTCCTGACCACGGTGCAGAAGCGGGGGGCGGCCATCATCGACGCTCGGGGCGCCTCGTCGGCGGCCTCGGCGGCCAACGCCGCCATCGACACGGTGGTGGGGCTGCGCACGGCCACGCCGGAAGGTGACTGCGTGTCGGTGGCCGTGGCCAGCCGCGGCGAGTACGGCACCCCCGAGGGGCTGCAGTTCGGGTTCCCGGTGCGGGCCGACGGCCGGGGCGGCTGGTCGGTGGTGGAGGGGATCGAGCACGACGCCTTCGCCGCCGAGCGCATCCGGCTCACCACCGAGGAACTGCTGGCCGAGCGGGCCGACGTGGAGGCGCTGGGCCTGCTGGGCTGAGTCGTCCGGTGCCGGCCGGGCGGCGCGGGTCCCGTGGGCCGGGGCGGCGGCGGCCTCCGGCCCAGCGGGGAGCCCGCCCCTGCGTGCCCCGCCCCCTACCGGCGGCCCCCGCCGGTGGTCAGGAGACAGGCTGGGGTATGGGGAACCCGGCGTTGCTGAGGAAGACGGCCTTCCGGGCCAGCGCGTCCCGCCACACGGCCATCTCCTGGTCGAAGTGAGGACGGTCCCCGTCCTCGCAAGCGTGCTCGAGCTCGTCGAAGGCGGTGTCCTCGGCGTCGAGCAGCTCGCGGTACTTCAAGAGGAAGTGGTCGTCGATCGGCTGGGGCACGTCTGACCTCCCATCTCCGCCGCCCGCCCTTGCCGCGGGCTGACAGATCCGAGGATACCCCCGGGTCCGGCCGGGTGCTCTGGTCAGCGCTGAGATGGGGATCCGGGGTGGGGTACGGCTCCTTGGATCTGACTCACGGAGCCGGATCCGGGATCTCCTTTGTCGGGTGCGTCGGTGTCGGTTTCATTGGGGGTGTGGCCTGGGACGAGATCGCCGAGGAGCCAAGCGCCCACGATGGCGTGGACGGGTTCAGGTAGTGCGGTGGTGGGACCGCGGTGACGCGGCTGTCCCAGTCGTAGTACTTGAGGTAGCCCGTCGCCGCTTTTCCCGCTGTGAACCCTCCCGTGTAGACCGTGCCGACAGCGCCGCGCCACTTCTGGTCGATCGTGCCGTAGATCGTGAGTTGTCCGGTAGAGCCGGACTTGCTGCCGTCCTGCGATGTCGATGGATTGTTGACCGCGAACGAGTGTTGTAGCGCGAGGATGGCTGCGTCGATCGTCACCGCGCCGGGCTCACAGACCGCCGCCTCGGGCTTGCCCCGTGTTGTGGTACCGCATGTCGTGACCTTGGTGGGATGTAGGCCGGTTGTCGTCGTGACGGGGTGGCTGACCTCGACGTAGTCGTTGGCGATGAGCCCGAGAACGTCGTTGGGCTCTGTACGGGTGGGGTTTGTCGGTGTCTTGGTTCCGGCAGGATTGTATTGACAAGCCTCCTTATAAAGGCCGCTCGTCTCAGTGTGTGCAGCCGAGCTATTGAATGTCTTCCCACAGTGCGTATATTCAACTGTACCAGTGATTACAATGTTGGCGGAAGAGCCGATAGTGAGCTGACCTGAAATACCTGGAAGAGATGTGGGCTTTGCCGATGTTGCCGTGGTCGACTTGTTGGCATCGCTCACAAAGACGTCGGCTTCACAGTTTGGTGTGGTACTGCTGGTGTGATCGTAGTGGTCCAATTGGGACTTGGCCCCAGTCCCGCCTGTCGTTTTACCTTCGAACGGGTTGGCGTTCGACTTGCAGTCGGCCGTATTCGGCTCTGTAGCGACATAGATCACCCCATTTCCCAGTGTCGAGATCCCGTTGCCCGATGTCACGTGCCCACCGTTCGGCACGTTCCCAGTGTCGCCTGTCGATGGGCAGTGGGAGGTGCCCGGGGTGTCGGGGCTCCAGACCGTCATCTGGTCGTCGGTGTCGAAGGTGATAGTCGTGGGACCGTAGTAGAGGCAACCGTACCCGGACGCAGTATCCTCCGCAGCATATGTAGAGAGCTCACTGTCGCTGTGTGGGGGTGTTTCCTTCGCCTGCTTGTCCTCGTCAAGGGTCCCTGTGACATTCGTGGCGCTCGCCATACAGGTCCCTGGGATGATTGTTGTCATTGGTGTTCTTGTGTATTCGCCACCGGCGACGGCTATGCAGTCTGGATCAGCGGTCTGTATCGGTCCCAGCTTTCCGGGTACCGAGTCTGTTTCAACGTATAGCGAGTCGTTCGAGAAGATCGGTCCGTAGACCTGTGTTGTCTTGGCGAAGATGACCACTGTGCACGCTTTGCTGTTCACGATAGACGTCAGCGTAGCCGTGGGGGTCTCGAGCTCAGAGAGGATCGAGTCGAGCGACACATGCTTCGGCTGGGCTGCCGTTCCTTTGGTGCTTGGCCCAGCGAGCACTGATCCAATGATCACCGGCCTCGGTCGTGTGACCTGGACAACCCGTGTTGATCCGGCCGAACGACCGGCAGGGATGATCATCGCAGCTTCGTACGTCCCGGTGTACTCGAATGTCAGGCTGTTGGAGGTCCCCCCAGGAGTAGTGACGGTCACTTTCACCGTCACGTTGTTTTCTCCCTTCAGCTTGGGAGTGTCGACGGTGATCTCGGTGGAGCTAACGACCGTGACCGTGGTGCCTGTCTCGGTGCCGAACTTCACAGTCGCCCCGGTGACGAAGCCGGTGCCGGTCAAGGTGACCGCGGTGTTGTTACTTCGCTGCCCTGACGCAGGAGTGAGCGACGTCAGGGTCGGCGATGGGTCATAGCTGTACGTCTTATCCCCCGATGTTCCACCGGCGGTGGTCACGGTCACGTCGATGGTGCCGGCAGCGTGTGCCGGTGCCGTCACCTTGATCTCCGTCGAGCTGACGTAGGTCACCTCCGTGGTCGGGATCTCGGTGCCGCCGAATGTGACCGTCGTCCCGCCGGAGACGAACCCTGTTCCGGTGAGGGTGACCGTGTTCCCACCGGCCGTCGGACCAGCTGAATTTGTCACACCCGTAAGCTTGACGCCATAGTAGAACTTCACGGCGGCGGAGGTTCCGCCGAGCGTGGTCACCGTCACTGTGGTCGTTTCGACGGCTGTCTTCTTTGGTGCCGTCACCTTGATCTCCGTCGAGCTGACGTAGGTCACCTCCGTGGTCGGGATCTCGGTGCCGCCGAATGTGACCGTCGTCCCGCCGGAGACGAACCCTGTTCCGGTGAGGGTGACCGTCGTTGTCGCTGTCTTCGTCTTGGTAGCGGCGGGCGTCACGGAGATGAGGGTGGGCTTCGCGTAGTACGTGTACTGCTTGACGTTGGAGGTACCACCTGGCGTCGTCACGGTGACGGACACCACTTTGGCACTGCCGCTACTGGGCGCCGTTACGGTGATCTTGCTCGTGCTGACGTAGGTCACCTCCGTGGTCGGGATCTCGGTGCCGCCGAATGTGACCGTCGTCCCATCGCTGATGAAACCGGTTCCGTTCAGGGTGACGGTGGTGCCCCCGGCAGTCGATCCGTAGGATTTTGTTATTGTTTTTAGGGTCGGCACAGCGTCGTAGGTGTAGGTGATGCCTGCTGAAGTGCGGCTGGCCGTCGTGACGGTGACTGACGCCGTTCCGGTGGCGTGTGCCGGGGTTTTCGCAGTTATCTCAGTCCCGCTCACCACCGTAACTGTGGTGGCCGGCGTGGTGCCGAACTCGACGATCGAACCACTGAGGAAACCAGAGCCCGTCAACGTGACCGTAGTTCCGCCTCCTGTAGGTCCGGCGTCGGGTGTTACCTTGGTGAGAGTCGGTGGGAGTGTCTTGTAGGTGTAGGTGACCCCTGCCGAGGCACCGTTGACGGTGGTGACGACGACTGTCACTATCCCGGCAGCGTGCGGGGGCGACTTGACCGTGATCTCGGTCGAGCTGACCACATAGACTGTCGACGCCGAGACTCCGCCGAAGGTGACTGCCGCGCTCCCGACGAAGTTGACGCCATTGATGGTCACCGATGTACCGCCCGCGATCGACCCAGTTGCCGGACTGAGCGACGTGACGGTGGGCAATGGAACGTTTGGACCTCTGAAATCGTTGTTCCAGTCCCAGGTACAAGCTGCTGTTGAACGTGTTGTTTTGAGGATCGGATCGGAGACTTCGAAGTCGGACCACCATACGTGGGTGAGGAAACCATTCTCCGCTTCGAAGTCGCCGGTGATCTTCCCATAGCTGACATGCCCTGAGAATCCGGCTGCACCCCAGATTGTCTCCTTCACGTACAGGAGGGGTTTTGTCGTGTGCACCGTTGTAGTGCACTTTTCTGTGTAGCAGAACTTCGGATCTGTCCAGTAATAGTATTCAGGGACCACACCGTTTCCGCCCGTGGTCCCTGTGACGGCGATCCACGTCTGGTACTTGCCGACCGGGCACTCACCTTCGTCGGTCGATTTCGAGTCGCAGTTCATCTCGTCGGGATTGCCATTGACGATGGAGAGGAAGCTGTTCGACCCGGCCTCGATGGCACGGTACGTATAGTGTTCGACAGCATTTTTTTGGAGTAGCGGGTCGTGCTGGATAGTGTTGACAGCAAGGATCGCCCCGTAGCTGGCGATGATCACCGTAAGGGCCACGACGAAGGCGATCATCGCTTGCCCCGCATCCCGAGTGTCCCGGAGTTGCCGGGAGAAGATCTGAGCGATCGATGACGTATATCGATGGCGCAGTCGGTTCATCGAGTCATCTCCTCACCCTACCGCCGGGTTGAACGCCTGTGAGCTCGAGGAGATCTCGTAGGTGACGGTCTCCTCGTCGGCGGTGTGGCCTACGCGCGAGTTTGTGTTGATGATCAGTTTGACCCCGATGCTTTCGATCTCTGCCGCATCGCATTGTGTGGCGGTACAGGTGGAGAAGTCGGACGCCGGCATTGCTGTGCCCGCATCGGTACAACCGTCGCCCGAATGGGCGCAGTAGTACGTGAAGACCGGCGTGCTGCTCATGCGAACGTCGTCGACCCGGATCGGCGTCGACTTCCTGCCCGTTGTCGCGAACTTGCAGTGCTTGGTGTATGTCGCGTCGGACACCGGGCACGATGTTGGTGTTGCGGTAATTTTCGTTACCACGAACGTTCCTTTTCGTGTAACAGAAGGAACTGTCCTTGTCGTCGGTGTCGTCGGTGGTGTCGAGGTTGTCTTCGTATAGGTAGCCGTGATCTTGGCGATCGTTGCCACTGTATGTGTGTCCACGTTGGTAAAGAAGGTCAGTGCCGATGTGGTGAACCGGACACTCGGTGTGAGCGACCCGGCAGTCGTGTAGGTACCGAACGGCGGCGTCGGCTGGCCGGGGGTCCCTGCTGTTGTCTTGGTCGGTGCGGGGGAGACCGCCGATCGGATGTACTGCTGGAAGGTCGTGCTGACCGGGAGGAGCTGGTTCAGGTTGGCGTACGACGTATCGATGACCTTTTCGGCATTGAAGAAGGTGGTGGCAATGATGAGGCCCATTGCCATGAGGATGGACGCCAGTATGAGGGAGATCAGCAGCTCGACGAGGGTGTACCCGTCCTCGTCGGCCTTTTGATGGATAAACGCTCTGCGGGCGCTCATGTGACGAGAATCACCGGATTGGGGAGGTAGCAGGTCTGCTTGACAACTGGGACTGTCGGATTGGTCACTGTCATGACCGAGACGGACGTTGGTCCCACATCGAGTACCGCGGTCGCTGCTCCGGCGGTGATCTTGTACGTCTCATAGGGAAGGGCGGCGCTCGACGTCCCCGAGCCATCGGTAGTTGCCAGTGTGAACGTCCCGGCACAGGGTGCGTTGTGGGCGTCTGTGACGGTGGCGGAGACGGTCCTGCCGGAGATGGGCTGGCCGTCGGCACCGACGACCTTGATGTTGAGAAGGCCGATCGGCAGCGTGAGCGATGTCGCTTTCGAAAGTGTCGTTCCTGGTGCGGACTTGGCGTGTACCGAGTCGCGGTCGAGCTCAGGTGTGCAGGTACCGGCTCCGACCGAATAGCCATCCGTATATGGGAAGAGGGGCCCCACGTCGTTGCAACTGTCGACCGTGGCCGATGACGACGTGCACGCGGTGAAGCGAGCATTTGTGTATGTCGTACTGGAGACCGAGACGGCCAGGCCACCCACGACGAGCCCGCTTGGGCTGCCCGTCGAAGCCGCCGCCCAGGTCGACGAGGTCGACTGGGCATCGGCATCGCTCAGGAGGACGGCACCCTCCTTGGATCCGCCCGGTACACCGCAGACCAGGGGGTGCCCGTGCCCGTCGACTTGTAACAGGCGACGCTCGAGAAGAATGTCGGGTCATCCGCCCCGCCGGGTAGCGAGTCCGACGTCCACGTCTGCGTCCCGCTCTGTGCACTGCCGGACAAGATCACGGCTGCTCCAGCCGCCGTTCCTACCGCGTAGCAGCGCCCTGTCCCCGGGCAGGCCATCTGGGTGAGGGCACTGGCACCGGCGGGTGTGTCCGTGACCCAACTTCCAGACGGACTGCCCGAGACGATCGCCGCCCCGGTCGAAGCCGAGCCGATGGCCAGGCAGGCGGCGACGGCCGGGCAGGTGATCTCGGCGAGCGACGTGACGTTCGTGGGCTCCGCCGCTGCCCAGGTCCATTGTCCTGTGTTGGCAAGCGACCCCGACAGCACAGCGGCGTTGCCCCCGGTGTTGCCGATCGCCACGCACGACGTTGTCGACGGGCATGCAATCTGGGTGACGGCCGACGTGCCGCCGGGAAGCGTGTCGGCGGTCCACGTCCACGATCCTGGGGTGGCTGAGGCGCCTGAAAGGATTACCGGGCCACCGGTGCCGGAACTGCCAATAGCGAGGCACGTCGTCGCCGAGGGGCAGGTGATCTGCGAGACCGTGGAGGTGCCGGACGCTTGAAATGTCGTCCAGGTCCAGGTTCCGGTACCTGAACGGGAACCGACGAGGAAAACGCCACCAGCCGCGTCCGTCCCGATGCCCAAGCAGCTTGTTCCTGAGGACATGCAGACGAGCTGGGAGAGGCTCGCGATCCCTGTGGGAGCGGTCGCCCGCGACCAGGTGATCGACCCACCTGTGACTTTCCCGACGAGGACCACGGGCGGTCCTGTAGCGGACAACCCGATGGCGATGCACGTCGACGTCGAGTTGATGCACTGAACCTGTTGCAGTTCAGTGATCGTGAGACCGGTCGGCAGGGTGCTGGCCGACCATGCTGTAGAGGCTGCGGATGGTGCATGTACGGTCGCCGCTCCGCCACTTGGACCGTTACCCACGGCCACGCAGAGCGAGGCAGTGCAGGAAAGGGAGTTGATCCGAGAGATATCGAGTGAGGTCGACAGGGGGTGGATCTGCGACCACGTACCGTTTACGAGCACGCTGGTCGTGGCCACGGTGCCGGTGGAACCGTTGGGAGACGTTCCTGACGGTGACTGGCCAGTGGCCACGCAGAGCTGTGCGGTGGTCGAGCAGGTGGCGAACCCGTCGGCAGTGGTGGTGTCCGGGTAGTCGACCTTGACGTAGGCCCCCTCGTCGTAGAGGAAGTGGATTGGGCTCACCTCGTCTACCGACACCGTCACGGCCCCTGTGTACGGGTACGGTTGCGCATATGTGGTGCTGCCCTGCCGCACGAAAGGCGTCGTGAGGCCCGTCTCGGGCCCGACACTCACCTCGTACTGCCCCGGTGGGCGTTCGATGAAGGCACAGCCGTTTGTCGACGGATAGATGGTGGTGGTCGTGATCGTCGACGGGATTGTCGCTGTGATCGGAGTGATGGTGACTGGGACATCATGAACCCGTGTCGCACCACCCCCACCCCACGGCGTGTCGTCATCGCTCACCGGATCTGACAGATCTGTTGGATGGTACGGACTGCTCTCGATCTGCACGCCGATGAAGCCGGACTTCGGCAGGCCGGCAGGCGGGAAGGCGGTGAGCGTGGTGTCGCTGATCACGTTGGCACTGCTGTCTCCCCAACGCACCCTGACGGTGAGCTCCAAGGTGTCGGGCACGGTGTCCGCCGTGCAGACGTCTGGCGAACCGTGTGTGCTTCGGTTCGGTGTGGTCCAGTAGAAGTAGCCGGTGGCGAAGTACTTGGTCCCTGCATCTGTTGTGTAGTGCGTGGTGGGCTGGCTGGTTGTCGGTGTCGTCGCAGTTGTGGATGCTGCCGGTGTCTTCGGTTCGTGAATGGCCGTGCCGACGACGGGGATTGTGTCGACGTATGTCGGTCCGCTGTTGTCGAGTGCCTCGAGCCACTTCTCAGCTACAGAGAGGGCGGCCACCTTGGCGCGTGCCTGGCCGGCAGACGTCAACGAGTTGGTGAGCAGATAGGAGATCGGGACGAGGACGATCATGAGGATGGCGAAGGCGATGATGATCTCCACGAGCCCCACGCCCTGCTCGCGTGGGGCCACGCCCCGGCGGCGGGCCCACCAGGTGCGGGCGGGGGCGCGGTAGGACCACGGTCGGTGTGCACGGCGCCGCGGCCGGCCGGTCGACGGCACCGCCCTCGCTGTCGGCGAGCTGCTCACGGAGGTCGGACATCCCCTCTGGGGCCACCGCGCCATCCCCTGCCGTACGGCGGCACGCGGTATAAGAGGAAGTATGCGGGACTCCCAGACGGGATGAAATACGTGTGATCACGTAGGTCACCGGGGCCGACGCGCCACGCGTCGCCTCCGGTCGCCGCGTCACCTCGTCCGTTGAGTGGTCTCCTCCCGCATCTCCCGGCAGGCGCTGAGTGCCCGAGTAATGCTCACCGTGAGGGGGTGGTCGGGTCCGAGGGTCCGCTCGCGATTGGCCAATATCACCTCGAAGAGCGGGATCGCCCGGTCGAGGTCACCCGCCGAGCGATAGGCGTAGGCCAGGTTGTTCTCCGCTATGAGGGTCTGGAGGTGACTGGGGCCGAAGACCCGCTTGTAGCTGGCCAGCGTCGCCTCATGAAGCGGGGTCGCCCGGTCGAAGTCACCGGCCGATCCGAGGGCGTAGGCCAGGTTGCTCTTCGAGAGAAGCGTGACCGGGTGGTCGGAGCCGAGGACCCGTTCGAAGCCGGCCAACGCCGCCTCGTGAAGCGGAATCGCTCGGTCGAGGTCACCGACTGTTTCGTAGGCGGTGGCCAGGTTGTTCTTCGAGGCAAGGGTGTCGGGGTGGTCGGGGCCGAGCGATGTGGCCATCCGCTGCACGACCTTCTCCCACGGTGCCACCCCCTCGGCCGGTCGGCCGGCGCGAAAGCTCACCCCTTGGAAGGCGAAGCCAAGGCGGAGCTGCAGTTCGATTGGGACGACGGGCTCCACGCCGACCAGGAGATCGTGCGCGACCTCGAGTTCTCCAGAGCGGATCAGTGTCTTGGCGCCGGCGATGACAGCGCCGGTCGCGCCAGGCGTTGACGATTCCCTCACCGCCTCGATGGTGCGGTGAACAAGCAGCTCCGCGGCGTCTCGCTGGCCGGCACGGAGCTGCCACCGCACCAGGAGCACCAGCGCCGTCGGCACGTCATCGCTGGAAGCCCCGCGCAAAGCGTCCTCAGCGCGAGCCACCCACGCTCGCGGGTCTTCGACGACACGGCGGAGGGCGAGGTCGGACAGCTCGAGCCGCAGCCGGGTAGGGCTGGTCGAGGCCAGCCGGTGCTCTATCAGCCTCGAGAGCCCCGCCGGCTGCTCGAGGAGTGGCACTGCATTGCCCTCGCCGAACGCCTTCAGGGCATCGTCGAGTCCAACAAGCATCCGGACCATGGGGGGGTTGTCGTCCAGCACTGCCGGCGCAAACTGTTCCACCGTCGAGTGGATCACCAGCCGCCGCCCGCCGGCATCCGGCTCGCTGAGGTCGTGACAGAGGATGACCAACGGATCGTGCGACGAGACGTTCTGGGCGGCCTGGAGGTAGATCTCGACCGACGGTTCGTCCGTCGAGCAGCGAAACTCCTCCCGGTCGAACCACGCCGTCAGGAAGTCGAGGATGAGCTTCACCGGTGCTCCCCGGGCGCTCTTCAACTGGAAGGCCAGGCGCACCAGCGGCTCGGCGAGCTCGTAGTACCGCAGTCGTTGGTCGACCATGTCCGCCAGCAGCCCGGTGCGGGGGCGGAGCCACCCGTGCCGGCGAAGGTTGGTGATCGTCCTGGCCAGGCTTTGCTGGTTGATCCCGGTCGTGGTGGCGAGGTCTCGAACGGTCATCGCCCGGTCCTCGGCGGCCAGGGTCCGTACGACTTTGCGCTCGTGAGGGGAGAGCCGGCCAAGCTGCTCCTGGTAGTAGGGCGTCAAGTCGTCAAACCGCTCCAGCAGGACGGTGACGAGTTCCCCCAGCGTCTCGATCGACAGCCCGCTGCCGAGGAGCGCCCATACCCGGGGCTGGCCGCCGGCGAGGTGCTCGATCGCCGCCAGCCGGGCTCGGGTGCTGCGTTGGTCGAGCCGGTACACCAGCGCCTGGTCGTCGTCGAGCCGGGCGATGGCCTTCAACATGGCGGCCGCCTCGTCGACGTCGAACGGTTCGAGGGTGGTGGTGTCGAAGAACCCGTAGAACGGCTCGGCCTGGCTCACCAGGTGCTCGGTGAGCCTGGTGGCAGTGGCCACCAGGAGCAGGGGCCGGTCGGTCTCCAGCAGTGCCCGGAAGCGCCGCTGGCCGTCGTCGCCGATGGCGTCGAACACCTGGTCGAGGTTCTCCACCAGCACCACGATCGGCCCCCGCTGGCGAGCTGCCCGGACCAGATCGTCCTCGGGTCGTTCGGACCGGTCCGCCTCGGCGATAGCCGGCTCGAGGTGCTCCAGCACCTCTCGGTAGAGGTCGTCAAGCGTGTCGACGGCCCAGGGGTCTTCGGGGAGCCAGGCGAGATGGAAGGTCGTCCCCCGTCCCGGGAGCTGGCGAGCCCGGTGGTACACCAGGCTCAGCAGGTGGGTCTTGCCGGCACCGCGAGGCCCGACCCATAGCGTATGGGAGCGCTCGTCACTACGAGTCGCCCGCTCGATCCTGGCGAGCACATGGTCCAACAGCGGCTCTCGGTTGACGAACAGCCGCTCCAAGGTCTCGTGGTCGAGCAGGCTGGGGGTGAAGCGGGTGAGGGTGACCACCGGTCATGCCCTCCGGGTCGTCCATACCCGGCCCAGTGCCGGGTACCGCCACTGATAGCGGCCCGAGTGCCGGTCCTTGATCAGGTAGTGATCCAGGCAGAGCCAGTCGAGCGCCTCGCGGAGCTCCCGGTCGGTAGGGACTGGACGGCCTCTCTCGATGCCGCGATCTCGGAGCTCTATTCGGGTCGCCGGGCCTGCCACGACCTGGTCGAGGATCCACTCGGCGGTTGCCGAGTGGATCTCGTAGTACGGACCGAGTCGGGAAAGGAAGTGGGTGGTCGCCTGCGACTGGTCCAGATCGGCCACGGCGTCGTCGAACACCTCCTGCACGTCGACAGCGCCGAGCCGTGACCGCCGAGTGTCCCTCGCCTGCTTGGCGACGAGGTGTGCCAGGAAGGGAATGCCGTCGGTTACCTCGGCCATCTTCGACACCGTGTCTTCGTCGTGGCCGATCGCTACGCCGAGCAGGAGCCCGCCGCACAGCCACCGGGACCAGTCCTCGTCCAGCGGTCCGAGCGAGAGGTTCACCAGGTCGTTGACGAGGGAGTCTCCGCCGGTACACCGGCGCAGCGCGTGGTGGAACCCCACGGAACCCGTCATGAGCCAACGTACCGAGGACTGGACCGGCTCGTCCCGGAACCGGCGGAGCACTCCCAGCAGTTCGGCGGCGCACCCGGGTCCCTCGTGCTGGATGACCGAGAGCACCATGTCGGGCACCTCGTCCCACACCAGCACCAGCCGCTCGTCCTCGAGGGCGGCGTCGACGCTCCGGAGCGCCGCCTCGAGTGCCGCCACCGGGTCGTCCCGGAACGACGCGCTCAGATCGAAGGTGACCTGATCGACCGTCGCCTTCACCGTCCCGGTTGAGAGGAATTGTTTTACCTTCCCCTTGACCCGGCTCGAAAGGCGCTGATGGTGGTAGATGCCGCCCAGCGCCCGGGCCGCCATCTCCTGGCGCGTCGTCACCCCCTGGAACGATTGCCGCACGCACTGCCAGCCCGTCGGCGGCCCGTCGCACAGCCGGACCAACAGGCTCGTCTTGCCGATCCGGCGGGGTTCGTTCAGCCGGATGGATCCCCGCTCCAGCAGCTCCCACGCGCGGGCGATCTGGTGGTCGCGCCCGATTACGTCCTCCGGGGCCAGTTGTCCACCGGGAGACGGTGGGATCGGGCGTCGGGGCGGTAGCGGTTCCGGCATCGGCCTCCGATCTACGGCGTTTCTGCCGTATAACTCTACGGAAAATTTTCCGTAGAATCAAAAATGCCTTTGAACTGGTTCTTCAGCAATGCACTCCCGCCAGCGGCCCCGGCGGTCAGTACGTGGTGGCCGCCTGCAGGCCGGCCAGGCGGCCGGCCGCTGCCGACAGCAGCGCCTGGCCGGCCACCAGCACCGCCAGCTCGCCCCGGACCCGCACCCGGCCCTGGCCGATGGCCTCCGCCGGGTCCAGCTCGCCCCGGGACAGGGCCCGGGCGTCGTCGTAGGAGAGGGACACGGTCACGTCGGGGGCCTCGTCGTCCGCTGCGCCGGGCTCGCCCGGTCTGTCCGGTCCGCCGCCAGGCTCACCGGCCGCACCCACGGCGTCGACCGGCCGCACTGCCAATCGCAGCCGGCCGTCGACCAGCGCCAGGAGCACCCGCAGGTCCCCGCCGGGTGCACCCTGTACGAGCTGGGCCACCCGCAGCCGGCCGTCACCGGCGGCCCGGGAGCCGCCCAGGTCCACGCCCGCCGGGTCGAGGTCGGCCACCGCCTCGTTGAAGGCGGCCACCCACTCGGGGGAGTAGAAGCGCGGCAACGGCGAGCGCCGGTCAGCCAGGCCTGCGGCCTGCGGCCGGCGCCTGGTGCCCGGCCCCGGCCCCGGCCCCGGCCTCCTCGGCCGAGCGCTTGGCGCGGCGCAGGATCTTCCGCCCCAGCCAGCCCACCGGGTCGTAGGAGGCGTCCACCACCCGCTCCTTCAGCGGGATGATGGCGTTGTCGGTGATCTTGATGTGCTCCGGGCACACCTCGGTGCAGCACTTGGTGATGTTGCACAGCCCGAGCCCGCCCTGTTGGCGGACCAGCTCCCGCCGGTCGTTGGTGTCGAGCGGGTGCATCTCCAGCTCGGCGAAGCGGATGAAGAACCGGGGCCCGGCGTAGCGGGGCTTGTTCTCCTCGTGGTCGCGGATCACGTGGCAGACGTCCTGGCACATGAAGCACTCGATGCACTTGCGGAACTCCTGCCCCCGCTCCACGTCCACCTGCTGCATGCGGTAGCCCTCGGGCGGCGGCGGGGCCGGCTGGAAGGCCGGCACCGTCTTGGCCACCTCGTAGTTGAAGCTCACGTCGGTGACCAGGTCCCGCACGATGGGGAAGGTGCGCATGGGGGCCACGGTGACCGGCCCCTCGGGCAGCGAGTCCATCCGGGTCATGCACATGAGCCGGGGCTTGCCGTTGATCTCGGCCGAGCAGGACCCGCACTTGCCGGCCTTGCAGTTCCAGCGGCAGGCCAGGTCGGGAGCGTCGGTGGCCTGGATGCGGTGGATGACGTCCAGCACCACCTCGCCGTCCTGGGCCGGCAGCGAGTAGTCGGCGAACTCCCCGCCGCCGGCGTCACCCCGCCAGACCCGCATGGCCACGGTGGCCGCCCCGCCGTTGGCCGCCTCACCGGAGGCGGGCGTCGCGGCTGGCGGTACGGCACCGGGCCCCGGGACGGCCGGCTCCGCAGCGGCGACAGCCGGCACCTCGTCGACGGCCACGGGGGGCTCGGATCCGGCCGACGGGTCGGCTGCCTGGGGTCCGCTGAGGTCGCTCATCAGTGTGCCTCCTCCAGGAGCTGCTGGAGCTCGGCCGGCATCTCGGCCAGCGGCTCAGGGGTGATGGTGATCGGGGCCTGGTAGCCCCGCGGGCCGGTCTGGCGCTGGACGAGGTTGACCTTGCCCATCTCCGGGTCGGCGGCCGGGAAGTCCTCTCGGGTGTGCCCGCCCCGGCTCTCCCGGCGGTGGAGGGCGCCCTGGGCGATGGCCGTGGACACGGTGATCATCGAGGGCAGGTCGGTGGCCAGGTTCCAGCCCGGGTTGTAGCTGCGGCCGCCGCCCACCGACACCTTGGCCGTGCGCTCCCGCAGCTCGCCCAGCTTGTCCAGGGCCTCCCCCAGCTCGGACCCGGTGCGGATGATGCCCACCAGCGACTGCATGGTGGCCTGCAGGTCGTGGTGGACGTCGTAGGGGTTCTCGCCGCCGTCCCGCTCCAGCGGGCCCACGGCGTCGGCCACCGCGGCGTCGACCTCGGCCGGGTCGACGATCGGCTCACCGGTGCGCCCCTCGGCGTACTCCGAGGCGCCGATCCCGGCCCGCCGGCCGAAAACCAGCAGGTCGGAGAGGGAGTTGCCGCCCAGCCGGTTGGCCCCGTGCATCCCGCCGGCCACCTCGCCGGCGGCGAAGAGCCCGGGCACGGTGGCCGCCGCGGTGTCGGCCTCGACCCGCACCCCGCCCATCATGTAGTGGCAGGTGGGCCCGATCTCCATGGGGGTGGTGGTGATGTCCACCCCGGCCAGCTCCATGAACTGGTGGTACATGGAGGGGAGGCGACGGCGGATGTACTCGGGGGTGCGGCGGCTGGCGATGTCCAGGTACACCCCGCCATGGGGGGTGCCCCGGCCCGCCTTCACCTCGCTGTTGATGGCCCGGGCCACCTCGTCACGGGGCAGGAGGTCGGGGGTGCGCCGGTTGTTGATGTGGTCGTCGTACCAGCGGTCGGCCTCCTCCTCGGTCTCGGCCGTCTCCGCCCGGAACATGGGGGCCACGTAGTCGAACATGAAGCGCTTGCCCTCGCTGTTGCGCAAGACCCCGCCGTCGCCCCGCACCCCCTCGGTGACCAGGAGGCCGCGCACCGACAGCGGCCACACCATCCCGGTGGGGTGGAACTGCACGCACTCCATCTCGATCACGTCGGCCCCGGCCCACAGGGCCATGGCGTGCCCGTCGCCGGTCGACTCCCAACTGTTGGACGTGAACTGGTAGCACTTGCCGATGGAGCCGGTGGCCAGGACCACCGCCTTGGCGGCGAAGGTCACGAACTGGCCGGTGGGCCGCCAGTAGCCGACGGCGCCGGACACCCGCCCCTCGCCGTCGGAGAGCAGCCGCAGCACCTTGCACTCCATGAAGACGTCGATGCCCATGCTGACGGCCTTCTGCTGGAGGGTGCGGATGATCTCCAGCCCGGTGCGGTCGCCCACGTGGGCCAGGCGGGCGTAGCGGTGGCCGCCGAAGTCCCGCTGGGTGATCCGGCCATCCTTCGTCCGGTCGAAGAGTGCCCCCCACGCCTCCAGCTCGAACACCCGGTCGGGCGCCTCCTGGGCATGGATCTGGGCCATGCGCCAGTTGTTCAGGTACTTGCCGCCGCGCATGGTGTCGCGGAAGTGGACCTGCCAGTTGTCCTCGGCCCACACGTGGCCCATGGCTGCCGCCACGCCCCCCTCGGCCATCACCGTGTGGGCCTTGCCCAACAGGGACTTGCACACCAGCGCCGTGCGCAGCCCCCGCTCCTGCGCCTCGATGGCGGCCCGCAACCCGGCGCCGCCGGCGCCGATCACGATCACGTCGTACCGGTGGGACTCGTACTCGGCCATCTCGCTCTCCGGTTCTCCGGTTCCTCTGGTGTGCTCTCTCGACCGTGCTGCCGGGCCGGTCTGCCGCCCCGCTCGCTTGCCTCGCTGCCTCGCCGCCCGTCCCGGTCCTAGAAGTGGAAGCCCGGGTCGTGGATCGTCCCCGAGGCCACCAGCCGCACGTAGAAGTCGGTGAGGGCCACGAAAACCAGGCTGGCCCAGGCGAACTTCATGTGGTTGGCGTTCAGCGGGGTGACCAGCTTCCACAGCTTGTGGCGGATGGGGTGCTTGGAGAAGCTCTTCACCTGGCCACCGCAGAGGTGGCGGCAGGAGTGGCACGACAGGCTGTAGCACCACAGCAGGGCGGCGTTCACGCAGAGCACCACCGTACCCACGCTGATCCCGATGCCGTACCCGGGCTGGCGGAAGGCCACCACGGCGTCGATGGTGAGGATCACGTTCAGGCAGAGGCCCAGGTAGAAGAACCAGCGGTGGACGTTCTGCAGGAGGAGCGGGAAGCGGCTCTCGCCGGAGTAGGAGCCGTGGGCGTCGGCCACGGCGCAGTTCGGCGGCGACAGCCAGATCGAGCGGTAGTAGGCCCGACGGTAGTAGTAGCAGGTGAGGCGGAAGCCCAGCGGGACCACCAGAATGAGGATGGCCGGGGAGATCTCCCACCAGGAGAGGAAGAAGCCCGGGTGGCTACCGGGCACGCAGCTCGCCGCCAGGCAAGGGGAGTAGAAGGGGGAGAGCAGGTCCCGGTGGGAGGCGGCGCCCACGTAGTAGTCCTTGTTCACGAAGGCGGCCCAGGTGGAGTACGCCACGAAGGCGATGAGGACGGAGGCGCTCACCAGGGGCTGCAACCACCAGCGGTCCCGACGCAGGGTCGGGACGTCGGGCCCCCCGCGGGTCCCCCCGATCGCCACCGGGGTGACCGTCGCGTTCTCCACCGTCGTCACGTCGCCCTCCTTCCCCGCGCCGGCCGGCGGCGGGCGTGCTGAGACCGTCCTGCCCGCGCCGGCCAAGGGGGCCGGGACGCGGGCGGTGCACATCTTTCCAGACGGCGGGTGGCCGGGCGCAACTCTGTCCCAGGCAGGCCGACAGCCACCGCCGGGGCAGGGTTGGGGTCCCCGCCGCCCGGAGGAGCCTGGGTTGGGGTGCCCAGGCGGGGAGATGACACTGGCCGCCGCGCCGGCTCGGGCCGGGGTTCGGGCGGCCACCCGCGGACATAGGCTCGACCCATGGCCGCTCCGTCGTTGCACGTCCCCGTCCCGCCGCACGACCTGCCCCGCACCCTGGGCGACCTCCGGGCCTCCGGGTGGGCGTCGGTCCCGGTGGCCGAGGAGATCCGCCGCAACGCCAGTGCCCGCATCGCCGCCGGCCAGCCGCTGTTCGCCGGGGTCCTGGGCTTCGAGGACACCGTCCTCCCGCAGATGGAGAACGCCCTGTTGGCCGGGCACGACGTGATCCTGCTGGGCGAGCGGGGCCAGGCCAAGACCCGGCTGGTCCGGGCCATGGTGGACCTGCTCGACGAGTGGCTGCCGGTGGTGGCCGGCTCGGAGATCAACGACGACCCGTACCAGCCCACCTCCCGTTTCGCCCGGGTGCGGGTGGCCGAGGAGGGCGACGAGACCCCGGTCGACTGGTTGCACCGCACCGAGCGCTACGGCGAGAAGCTGGCCACCCCCGACACCTCCATCGCCGACCTCATCGGCGAGGTGGACCCGATCAAGGTGGCCGAGGGCCGTTACCTCTCCGACGAGCTGGCCCTCCACTACGGCCTGGTGCCCCGGGTCAACCGGGGCATCTTCGCCGTCAACGAGCTGCCCGACCTGGCCGAGCGCATCCAGGTGGGCCTGCTGAACGTGCTGGAGGAGCGGGACGTGCAGATCCGAGGCCACCGGGTCCGCCTCCCGCTCGACGTGGTGCTGGTGGCCACGGCCAACCCCGAGGACTACACCAACCGGGGCCGCATCATCACCCCGCTGAAGGACCGGTTCGGCGCCCAGATCCGTACCCACTACCCGCCCGACGCCCGCACCGAGATGGCGGTGGTCCGGGCCGAGGCCGTGCTCCCGCCGGGCGGCCCGTCGGTGACCGTGCCCGAGTACCTGGAGGAGGTGGTGGCCGAGCTGAGCCAGCTGGCCCGGCGCAGCCCCCACCTGAACCAGCGCAGCGGGGTGTCGGTGCGGCTCTCCATCGCCAACTACGAGACCCTGGCGGCCAACGCCGTGCGCCGGGCGCTGCGGACCGGGGAGCCGGTGGCCGTGCCCCGGGTGAGCGACCTGGCGGCCCTGGTGGCCTCCACCCAGGGCAAGATCGAGGTGGAGGCCCTGGAGGAGGGGCGGGAGGCCGAGGTGGTGGCCCAGCTGGCCTCGGCGGCGGTGCTGGCCGTGTTCCGCCGCCGGATCACCCTGCCCGACCCGGCGGGCGTCCTGTCCTCGTTCGACGCCGAGGTGGTGGTGCACGCCGGGGACGACCTGCCCTCGGCCGACTACCTGGCGGTGCTCCGGGACCTGCCGGCCCTGGAGCCGCCCACCCGGACCCTGGCCGGGCCCGAGGCCCAGGAGTCGCCGGCCCTGCTGGCGGCGGCCCTCGAGTTCCTGCTGGAGGGGCTGCACCTGACCAAGCGGCTGAACAAGGACGCCTCCGGGGCCCGGGCCCTCTACCGGAAGCGCCGGTGAGACGGCCGGGCGTGGGGCCGGGGCCCCACGCATCGGAGGAGGCTGGGTTGGGGCGCCCAGCCGGGCCAGGAGAACGGCCGGGCGTGGGGCCGGGGCCCCACGCATCGGAGGAGGCTGGGTTGGGGCGCCCAGCCGGGCCAGGAGAACGGCCGGGCGTGGGGCCGGGGCCCCACGCATCGGAGGAGCCGGGGGTTGGGGCCCCGGGCGGGCAGATGACACAGTGACCGCCCGCTACCACTACCGGCGGTGGGACGGCACCCAGGACCTGGCCGGGCTCGACCCCGACGAGGTGCTGGCCGAGCTGACCGAGGACCTGCTGGCCGGGGGGGACGTCGAGGACGCCCTGCGCCGGTTGTTGCGGGGAGGCCTGCGCACCGCCGGTGGCGAGCAGGTGCTCGGCTCGCGCCAGCTTCTCGAGCGGTTGCGCCGGCGCCGGGCCGAGCTCCAGGAGCAGGGTGACCCCGACGGCGAGCTGGCCCGCCTCTCCGGGGTGCTCGACGACATCGTGGCCGACGAGCGGCAGGCCGTGGACGAGCTGGCCGCCGAGGCCCGGGCCTCCGGCGACGAGCGCCGCCAGCAGGTCACCGACGACGTGGCGGCCGAGCGGCGGCTCGCCCTCGACCTCCTCCCCGACGACGTGTCCGGCCGGGTGCGCGGCCTCCAACAGTACGAGTTCGTCTCCAGCGAGGCCCGGGAGCGGTTCGAGGCGCTGGTGGAGCAGCTCCGCCGGGAGGTGGCCGACACCTACGCCAAGGGCATGGCCGAGGCCCTGGGCTCGCTGGACGCCGAGGCCCTGGCCCGCATGCGCGACGCCTTCGACGCCCTGAACCGGATGCTGGAGCAGCGCGAGCGCGGCGAGCCGCTCGACCCGGGCTTCGAGGAGCTCATGGATCGCTTCGGGGACCTCTTTCCCGGGGCCGGGTCGCTCGACGAGCTGTTGGAGCAGCTGGCCGCCCGCATGGCCGCGGCCGAAGCCATGTGGGCCTCGCTCTCGCCCGAGCAGCGGGCCCAGCTCCGGGCCCTGGCCGACTCGCTGCTGGAGGACATGGACCTTCGGTGGCAGGTGGAGCGCCTCTCCGGGAACCTGCAGCGGGCCTTCCCCGACGCCGGGTGGGGGCAGTCCCACCGGTTCTCCGGGGAGGGGCCGCTCGGCCTGTCCCAGGCCACCGACATGGCGGCGCAGCTGGCCGAGCTCGACCGCATGGAGGGCATGCTGCAGTCGGCGTCCACCCCGTCCGCCCTGTCCGAGATCGACCTCGAGGAGGTGGCCCGGCATCTCGGCGACGATGCCGCCCGCTCCCTGGAGCGCCTGGCCCGGCTGGCCCGCGACCTGGCCGAGGCCGGCCTGATCGAGCACCGGGGCGGGCGGACCGAGCTCACCCCCCGGGGCGTGCGCCGGTTGGGGCAGCGGGCGCTGGCCGACCTGTTCTCGAAGGTCTCGGCGGACCGGCTGGGCGAGCACCAGGCCGCCTGGTCGGGGACGGGCCACGACCGGGAGGAGACCACCAAGCCCTACGAGTACGGCGACCCGTTCAACCTGCACCTCACCCAGACCGTGCACAACGCCGTGCGCCGGGCCGGGGCCGGGGTGCCGGTGCGGCTGGCCCCGGAGGACTTCGAGGTGGTGGAGACCGAGGCCCTCACCCGCTCGGCCACCGTGCTGCTGGTGGACCTGTCGATGTCCATGCCCATGCGGGACAACTTCGTCCCGGCCAAGAAGATGGCCATGGCCCTGCACACCCTCATCTCCAGCCGCTTTCCCCGCGACTACCTGGGCATCGTGGGCTTCTCCGAGGTGGCTCGGGAGATCGAGCCCGAGGACCTGCCCTCGGCCATGTGGGACTACGTCTACGGCACCAACCTGCAGCACGCGCTGCTCGTGGCCCGGAAGCTCCTGGCCCACCAGCACGGGACCAAGCAGATCATCGTGGTGACCGACGGCGAGCCGACGGCCCACATCGAGCCCGACGGCGAGGTGTTCTTCAACTACCCGCCGGTGGCCGAGACGTTGCGGCGGACCATGGCCGAGGTGGTGTACTGCACCCGGGCCGGCATCACCATCAACGTGTTCGCCCTCGACATCGAGCGCACGCAATTCCCCTTCGTGGAGCAGATCGCCCGCATCAACGGCGGCCGCACCTTCTCCACCACCCCCGACGCCCTCGGCGGCTACGTGCTGGTGGACTTCCTGCGGCACCGCCGGGCGCTGCGCCCCGCCGGGTAGCTGCGCCATCTCGCCCGCCCGGGCACCCCGAGTGCACGTGCACGCGTGCACTTGCAGACCACCCCTTGCGCTTCCCGGAGCGATGGGGGAAGATACCAACGTTGTAGTTACATCGTTGCCACTCTGTGGCGAGGGGAGGCGGACCGGTGGACCTCGTGTCGCTGCTCTACGGACGCCAAGACCGGACCTGGCAGGCTCGGGCCAACTGCATGGGGGTCGACCCGGACCTTTTCTTCCCCGAGCGGGGCGCCTCCACCCGCGAGGCCAAGGAGGTGTGCCGGGGCTGCGTCGTGCGCGAGGACTGCCTCGAGTACGCCCTCGCCAACGGCGAGAAGTTCGGCATCTGGGGCGGCATGAGCGAGCGGGAGCGCCGCCGCCTGCGCCGGGCCCGCGCCATGCAGCGCCGGGCGGCGGCCATGGTCAGCGCCAGCTAGACCCAGGCGCGTCTCCGGGTGGGTCGCCGGTCGCCTCCAGCCCTGCGGTGGCCGCCCCCCCTGCCGTCCCCGCGCCGCCGGCAGCCGGTCAGCGCCAGGTGATGCCGCGGTCCTCCAGGCGTGCCTCGATGGTCGCCTCCGGCCGCAGGTCGAGCTCGACCCAGCGGTCGGACGGCACCGTGGCCAGCACGGCTCCCGGCAGCAGCCCCACCAGCTCGCACCGGTCGACGCCGGCACCGGCGGCCTCGGCCAGCGTGGCGATCCGGTCGTGGGCCTGGGCCGGGCCGATGGTGAGCGGGTCGACCAGGTTGCAGGAGACCTGCGGCACGCCGCCCATGTCCATCCCGAGCGCCCGCAGCGCCGGTCCCCGCACGGCGGTGGCGATGTCGCGGGCCAGCGCCACGTCGCCCCCGGCCAGCCAGACGTTGAAGGCCATCAGGAAGTGGCGGGCCCCCACGGCGCAGGCCCCGGCGCGGGGGTGGGGACGCGGCGGCCCGGTGTCCGGCTCCAGCTCGCCGAAGGCCTCGCGGCGCACCCTGGGGAGGGTGCGGTGGCCGGCGGGCGGCAGGGGGCCGAACAGGAAGCAGGGAACTCCGAGCTCCGAGCCAGCCCAGCGGGCGAACCGGTCCCGGGCGGCCACCGCCCGGTCGAGCGGCGGTACGGTCGCCAGGCGCTGGGCAGGGACCTGGTCGTCAGCGCCGGTCGCCGGTCGCCGGTCGCCGGTGTCGGCGGCGGCCACCAGCGGGACGAAGGGCACCACGTCGACCGTGCCCAGTGCCGGGTGCTCGCCGGCGTGCTGGCGGAAGTCGACGGCCGACACGGCGGCGGCGGCCAGCATCCGGGCCGCGCTCTCCACCGCCTCGTCCGGGCCGGCCAGGGTCAGCACCGATCGGTGGTGGTGGCGGTCGGTGTGCACGTCGAGCAGGACCTGCCCGCACGCCGCGGCGAGGCGCTCGACCACCTGGTCGTCGCGGCCCTCGCTGACGTTGACGATGCACTCCAGGCTCACGACCGCCCACCCCCGGACCGGCCGCTGGTCGGCCGGCCGCGTCCCATCGTCCTACGTGACCCCCGGAACGGCGGTGCTAGCCGGAGACCACCGGCTGGGCGGTACGCCGCTTCCGCAGGATCCGCCGCCGCTCGCGCTCGGAACGGCCGCCCCAGACACCGTGGTCGATACGGTTGACCAGGGCGTACTCGAGACATGTCTCCGAGACCGGGCAGTCGGCGCAGATGCGCTGTGCCTCCTGGACTCCGAGCCCGTCACTGGGGAAGAAGACTGCGGGAGGAACGTCCCGGCACTTGCCGCTGGCCATCCATTCGGTATCCATGGCTGCTCCCTTGTGCTCGTGATCGAGTGTAGCCCCGGAGCGGTGCCGGACGCCCGTTCCGTCTGGCCCGGCGGCCGTGCCGGGTGGGGCGAACCGGAAGGCGATCCGCAGTGAGCCCATCCCCGCACCACCCCCTCGGCCCCGGCCCCTCGGCCTGGCCCTGGCCGCTACCCGGGAGGGTCGGGGCAGAGCGGCCGGTTGTCCCCGGTGCCGGGCCGGGGAGTGCCGCCGGCAGCCGGTCGGTGCAGGTCGCTGACCAGGGCAGGGGTATGCCGGCCGGCGATCCTTCCCACCCCGGTTCCCACCCCGCTACGGCGATGCCGGCCCCGGCTCCGCCGGCCGGGTCGGTCGTCCCCCTCGACATCCCGCCGGTGGTCGGCGGGTGGATGCGGCCGGTGCCCATCGCCGTCGGCATGTTCAGCCCGCCGCCGGCCCCGCCGCCGCCGTACCGCTTGGCCGCCCAAGGAGGCCTGCCCCCCCCGCCGGCCCGGTACGCGCCGGCGACCCCGGGCGGTGGCTCCGTCTCGGCCGCCCCGACCCCAGTCGCCCCGATCCTCCCCGGCTCGGCCCCGACCAGTCTGGCTCCGGCCGCCCCGCCCCTGACTGCCCCGCCCCCGGCCGCGGGCTGGGCCGGCCAGCCGTCGACACCGAGCCTGGCCGCGTCCCTGCCGCCGCCGGCGTGGTCGCCACTGGGGGCGCCCTACCACCCCTCGCCGACGGC